>CAVKHB010000125.1:0-4855 GCA_963656005.1 Coriobacteriaceae bacterium | reverse complement strand
CTTCATCAACAAAAAGATTTACAAATTTTAGATCTTTGTTGTGGCACGGGTTGTATTGGGATTTCTGTTGCTAAGGCTCTTGCAAAACAAGGTAAAAACATAAAAATCGTCTTAAGCGATATCTCAAAAGAGGCTCTAAAGGTTTGTAATGAGAACTGTGAGAGGATACTTGGGGATATCGGGATAAAAGAGAAGGTGAAGTATGAGGTGGTGTGTGCAAACCTCTTGGAGGGTTTAAAAGAAAAGGTTTTTGACCTAGTTTTGAGCAATCCCCCGTACATTGCAAGTTCCGTGATTGAGACGCTAGAACCTCAGGTGAAAAAAGAGCCTCGTCTTGCCTTAGATGGTGGGGAGGATGGACTTGAGATTATAAGAAAGATTACTGAGCAGGCTCCAAAGCACATGAAAGAAGGCTCATATCTGTTGATGGAGATTGGTTATGACCAAGGAGATGCGGTAAAAGAGCTCTTTGAAGGCTCTGGATTGCACCAAGTTGAGGTAAAAAAAGACCTTGGTGGGCGTGACCGTGTTGTAAAAGGGGCGTTTTGATATATATACTAGTAGGCAAATTTGAAGGAAAATCATGTACGAAGAACTAGTTAAACGCTTTCTGCAAAAAGTTACCACCTACTCTCCAGAAGATTATGCAAAAATTGAGAAGGCGGCTTACTTTGCCAATACCAAGCATGAAAATCAGAAGCGCAAAAGTGGGGAGCCCTATATAATTCACCCGCTTGCTGTGGCCGAGACGCTAATTCAGCTTAACATGGATGCAGACACGGTGTGTGCGGGTCTTCTGCATGACGTGATTGAGGACACCGATACCTCGGAAGAGATTATCACGGAAAATTTTGGCAAAAACGTCTGCGAGTTGGTGCAAGGCGTGACTAAAATTGCAAATATCAAGAGCCTTTCAAAAAGCGCTCAAGAAGCGGAAACCATCAGAAAGATGTTCCTTGCCATGAGTAAGAACATGCCAGTTATCATCATCAAGCTGGCCGATAAGCTTCACAACATGCGCACCTTGCAATACATGGAGCCAACGCGCGCCAAGGAGATTGCAAGCGACTGCCTAGATATCTATGCCCCTCTTGCAGACCGCCTAGGTATTGCGTGGATGAAAGCAGAGCTGGAAGACCTCAGCCTGAAAACGCTCAAGCCCGATACTTATCAATACATCCAAGATTATTTGCTTGCCAAAAAGAGTGAATTTGATAAGTACCTAGAAACGGTTAAAAAGAAGATTGCAAATGCCTGTATAGAAGCAGGAATTAAGAATATCAAAATCACAACAAGATCCAAACATACCTACTCCATCTACATGAAGATGAAAAAGCGCAGAAAGGAAATTGATGAGATTTTTGATATCTTGGGCGTAAGAGTTATTTGTAACACGGTTCCCGAATGTTACACACTGGTTGGAATTATTCACCAACTTTGGCCACCAATGGAAGGACGGTTTAAGGACTACATTGCAATGCCCAAGGCCAACAACTACCAGAGCCTTCATACAACCATCATGGCAATGAACGGTGTCATTTTGGAAATCCAGATTCGCACCTATGAGATGGATCAAATTGCCGAATACGGTGTTGCATCCCACTGGGCTTATAAGGCAAATATTGGTGCACAGAACAGCTCAAGCTGGGTCAACATGGACAGCCAACAGCTTTCTAGAATTGCAACAAAGCTCAAATCTTGGAATTCGGAAATTGAACAAAGCGAGTCCTTCATGGAGGACATTAAGAGTGAGCTTTTGAAGGATACCATCTATGTATTCACCCCAAAAGGTCAGGCCATTGAGCTTCCTATAGGTGCAACGGCACTAGACTTTGCCTATATGATTCATACCGAGATAGGAAATCATACGGTAAGTGCAAAGGCAAATGGTTCTATTGTTCCACTTGGACAGCCTTTAGAGAACACACAAGTAGTTGAAATTCTAACCCAAAAGAATGCTCATCCAAGAGTGACCTGGCTTAAATATGCCCATACAACAAGTGCTAGAAGAAAGATTAGAGCCTGGCTGAACAAATATGATGAAAATCTTCTTATTGAAAAGAACATCATTGCACACAAGAAGGATCTTGTTGCAGCAATATCTAATGAACCACCTGCTCCTGTAGCTCCAGAAGATCTCCAAGACAGCGATATTGTCAGAAAGGTCAACAACGACTACAAGAAGAGTTCCGTCACTGTTGCTAAGAATAAAAACATGATGATTAGTTTGGCTCAATGCTGCAATCCTGTCCCAGGGGATTCCATTGTTGGCTATGTCTCAAGGGGCCGAGGCATCATTGTTCATAAATCGGATTGCCCAAATTTGGTTCATATGTCGGAGATTGAGCAAAGAAAAATTGAGGTGGAATGGGAAACTGCTGCAGAGACCATCACAAGGCGTTTTATGGTTACCAGTAAACGTACTCAAGACCTTTTCAGCGAGATTGAAGGCGCTATAAGAAACCATTCTGGGCATCTTGTTGCAGGAAGTTTGATTGATGATGAGATTGGAAACTTGGTTGGAACCTTTACCATGGAATGCGATAACGAAGAATCCTTTAAGAAGGTTGTTAAATCTATTCGCAATATTCCAAATGTAATTAAGATTGCACCAGCTCCAATGAGTTAATATTATATTTTGGGTATATTTTGGGAGGCTTCAAATGAAAAAAGTAGTAGTTGCAAATGATCATGGAGCAGTTGAGCTGACCGCTTCTATTGTTAAGCATCTTGAAGAAAGAGGATATGAAGTAAACTATCTTGGTGTTGCGGAAAAGAAATCGGTGGACTACCCTCTTATGGCAAAAGCTGCTTGTGATGAGTTCAACAAGGGCGGATATGAATTTGGAGTTCTTTGCTGTGGAACTGGTATTGGAATTTCTATTTCTGCCAACAAGGTTCATGGCATTAGATGTGCCCTTCCACAAAATTGTTATGCTGCCAAGATGGCAAAAGAGCACAATGCAGCAAACTTCATTGCCTTTGGTGGAAGAATTGACTATCCAGAAGCTGTTTTAGACATGCTAGATGCCTACATTGAAGCCTCTGTCTCAATGGAAGAGCGCCATGCAAACCGCAGAGCAGAGATGATGGCGCTTGAGTGCTAGTTTTCTAGTTACTGATAATCTCGCCAGGTTCCTTTGATGTAGTTGTCATACATCATTATGCTTACAAATAGGCTAAGGCTATTGTCTTGGAAGTTCCAAGCAACACCAATTGGAAGTAGAATCTCACGGTGTCCCGAGTAAGGACTTCCTACTGTAAGTGGGAAGAATCTAAGCGTTAAGAAAGTTGGAAGATACTCTCCCTTATCATTATGGTTGCTAAAGAAAAGACCCGCACCAACCATTACATTTAGTCCATTGCCGGCATTGTTCTTAGTGCTCACCCTATCTCCTATAAGAGAAAGGCAGAATTCAAAACCGGCAATAACATTTGAGAAAGGTTTAGGAGTAAGAGGTGCAATGACCTCAAGAGAAAGCTCTGTTCTTTTTGTTAATCCAAGTGTTATCCCGCCAAGAAAATTGGCACCCATTTGTGAATGTTTATCAAAGAGAAATGAACCCTCTCCTATTCTAATTGCAATGTCCTGAAATAAAACTGATTGTGATTTTTTTGTATCTTCTGCGTAAATACAGGACATTGTTAGTAACACTACTAAAATTAGAATAATGCTTTTTCTGAACTTTGTTTTGCTCATATTCATACCTCCTTACCAATATGATAAAGAGGTGTAAATCTAAATACAGTAACACCCCAAAGTTTAGCATTCTTGTTTATCACAACAAAGGGAGAAAACCATTCGTATGTGTAATCCTTATCACTGATTCTGAAGATTGAAGCTTCAACGTAAAGTTTTGCAGTAAGCTTTTCTTCTTTATCTAGCTTATTGTAGACCATACCAACGGTCACGCTGGGAGTCCAAGGACAAGGATTGTTGGAAGCAAATTGCAAAGGATTAAACTTAAAACGCCCCAGTTCAATGGAAAGTCCAAAACCAGCATATTCATAGGTGAAATCTTTCTTCCCATCCCAAGAAACACTGGTCCAAAGATCCAAATAAGGGTTGCAATAGTCAAAATCAAAAGGTATATAAACTACATTTATTGACACAACGGAAACAGCATCGCTTCTGCCGGCAACAGAGGTTCCTACTCCAAAATTAAAATAGGAAGTTGTTGCAAAAAGAGAAAAGCTCAGACAAAGGCACAAAAGAAGAATTATAAATCTTTTCATTCTCAGCCTCCGAACAAATTCAAAAGAAAGCTAAGTTTATTGGACAAGGAGTGCCATTGCTCAGCTTCTTCGTACGTGATTTCCTCAGTGTAATCGCGAATCTCAAGGTAGTGTTCTTTCACCTGTTTTGCCAGCTCTGGGCAATCAATAACAAGGGTTACCTCGGAGGAAATAGCCATACTTCTGAAGTTAAAGTTAGAAGAGCCGCAAATTATGTAGCGCTCATCAATGATGACAAGTTTCTCGTGTAGGCGCGAGCCATTTGTATATTTGTCCTGGTCTTCGTGCCTTACTTCAACACCTGCATCAATCAAATCTTTTGTTGCATATTTTGCAGCATTTAATAGGCTTTTCCTATCTTCATTTCTGAGAATCATCTCAACTTTTACACCCCTACTGGTGCAATTCTTAAGAGCTTCGAACATGTCTGAATTCAAAGTTGGAAGAAAAGGAAGAATTAAGACCTCCTCTTTTGCTTCTGCAAGAAGACTTCCGTACAGGGGAGCAATTTCACCACCATTTACCTGATCTTCAATCCAAGCCTTGATAGTTCCAACTTCTTCAACACCCTCATAGGGAGCTGTCAGGCTTCCTTCTTCTATTGTTTCCCAACTGTATC
>CAVKHB010000124.1:1489-4860 GCA_963656005.1 Coriobacteriaceae bacterium | reverse complement strand
CTCTAGAAGCGTAGACGGTGGCTTTTTCAACTTCTTCTCCAAGCAACTCTCGAGCCTTTGCTCCAGAAAGGGCACTTGCTGCAGGCTCTGTACAGCCCATAGCAGGAACCATTTCCTTTTTTAGTAACTCTATTAATGCACGCAAATTCATAGACGAACAAATTCATGAGGTTTTTGAAAAACCTCTCACACATAAAAAAAGCAAAGTTGAGATGAGGTACTAGAAACACAGGATGAGACAGTACTCTGTTGTACGGCTCATCCTGTAGTGACAACGCAACTCGCTCAAATTTGCTTTTTACTTATCATAACCAAGGTTAACTCTAATAGTGAAGGAATCAACTGGCTTATCACCAATCAAAGCGCCAAATTCCTGCCAACCATAGGCTGCTTCAACTCTAACACCAAGAAGTGCAAAGCCTGCACCAACTGATGCATAACCGCGGTTGATACCAGCTCTTAGGTTAAAGAGAGCCAAGGAAAGTTCTACTCCAGCGTTGAGATGGAGGAGAATATCAGAGGTTTCAAACTTTTCTGACTTAAATTCTTCACACAAACCAATGATATCAACAACATCAACAGAAATAGTTGGTTTGAAGATAACATTTGGAGCAAAAGCAAAACCAGCATTGAGAGTCCAAGGAGTTGAGATTCTAAACTCGGAAGATTCCTTTGCCTCATGACCTTCTGGAGAATTTTTAACAAGTTCTTTTTTGGTTATGGTATTAACAAGATCTCCAAAACTTGAGTAGCTTCTCATGTAATAGGTACCGTTGAGGTTGTTTGCTGTTACACTGAGGCGAATTGCATCGTCTACAAAGGTGAAGTTTATGCCAGCATCAATAGGAACTGCAAAACCGCCCATTGCTGGAGTTGACCACAAGAGGGTTGAGGTATCTGTTACAAATTTGCCATCATCAATAAAGCTTTTTGCACCTATTTCCTTAAGATATGCCTTATAGACAAAGTGCGCAGAAACACCAGCTTGAAGCTTGAAGGAATTGGTCTTGAGGATATTGATACCCAAAGCTAATGTCTGTGCAACGTTAACTTCTGGAATAATAGTTGTGTTTGTAAGGTTTGATGAACCCTTTGCAAAGGTATGCAATTTTACTTGAACATTGGTGCCTAAACCAAAGGAACCAAGGGCAAGACCAACGGAAGCATCAACTTTGGCCAATACGTTGTATCCATTTCCAAGATTCTTTACAAGAGCTTCGCCAAGAGCTGGACCATCGTTCTCAAAATCACCATTTTTCAAGAGAGAAGCAACCAAATCACGTTGACTCTTATCTGCAACAACCTTTTGTACATTGTACAGGGTAACGGCTACAGATGGAGCGGAAATGCCGAGACGACCACCAGCAAGAGCTGCTGGGTTTGTATAGAAAGCATCAAGTCTACCAGCAACTGCAAGACCACTTTGACCCATTGCGTTAAAGCGGCTCATAGTTGGCTGGAAAGCAAAATTATCAACTTTGCCTGTACCGGTATAATCAATTACAGGCTCTTTATCTGTAGCTTCATCTGCAAATACAAATGAGCAACAAAGCATTATTGTAAGTAAAATAACTAATATTTTTTTCATGTGTCTAATTCTCCTTACTCACCTTCTTTCATTAAACCTTGCATAAATTGCACAAGGTTGTACATCTGCTCTGAAACAAACTCTTCAAGAGAATAGCCGTTCAAGGCCATTGACAAGAACCCATCAGCTTCAGCTTGAGATGCAATTACAAAGGTTGTTCTAGCAAAAACACAAATGTCCGAAAGAATATTGAAAGGTTCGATTTCCACTTCATCTTTGTCATCATAAGCTTCTACAAAAACCTTAAACTCCAAAGACTCAATTGGAGACTTCTTCAAGTTTTCTGCATTATCAGAAATGAACTGTTTAAAAATAGTCCCCATATTTCCATCTTCACCAACTTTCAGAATACCTGTTCCAACCTTATCCATCTCTGTAAACACAAAAGAAAGTAGATACAAAGCAAGGTCGTTGGTAGAGAAATCACCTCTACTTCTTACAGAAGAAAAAACATCTCCAAAAATATTTATTTTTTCACCTGCAGCTTTTTCTTTGTAGAGCATATTCATCATCTCTTCAGTAAGAAAGCCTATTCCAATGTCAGGAACTAAACCATAAGATACAAGTTCATAAGAAGCTCTTATTGCTGACATTTGAAGAATGAATCTTTGATACTTCACCTCATTAAATACATAAACGCCGTCTTTTTCGTCAGACATTAAGGAAATAACCTTACGAAGAGTCTTCTCAACTTGTTGAACATATGGCATGTACTCTTCCTGACTCATGTCCCTAGATCCTACAGTTTCTGTTCCTGTTTCACTAGAAGATGCGGGCTTTAGAGACAGGAAATATGTTATGTTGAAATCTGAAAGAACATCGATATTAGAAACCTCAGTTGTGACCTTAAGAGCATCCAAAGCGGCTAAAGCTGGGTCTACTACTTTGTTAATCAAAGCTTCAGTATCTGAAGTATCAAGCTCTTCTATGTTATTAACGCTTGCCGCAAGGGAATTAATGATAACAACAGTTGCTAAGTCAGCCTGAGTTGGCTCTGCTGGAATCTTGTCTTTAATGGTTTCCACTGCATTCTTGACGTCATTAATTGCATTTTGGTATTTCTCATCTAGCTTTTTAACAACTTCATCTGTTGGGAAAGCCTTAATGACATCATCAAGTTTATCCTGAAGAGCTATTTGAATTTCTTCAGCAGTTTTACCCTCAACGGTAATAGGCTTAGTCAACTCTTCCTTTGTTTGATTTAACTTTTGAGTAGAAGTTCCAATCTCGCTGAGCTTTTGAATAATCTCACTGGCAGAGTCTAAATCAATTACAATTTTCTCTTCACCAGTAGTTTCATCCGTTTCTGTCTTTACTGAGTTATCAATTGTACTTGTAACTGCAGTAACATCCTCCATGTTTGGCTCAATGCCGTAGACATTATTCCCCATGCCACCCATGAGTTGTCCGAGTTTGTCAAAGCTCGCCTCATCACAAGAGACTAGAGCAACTATCATAAAGATAGCTAAAACTCCCAATAAAACTTTTTTCTTCATCTCCTTCCTCCTGCAAAAAGAAAGTATTTTGTTTTTCACTATTATATAGATTATCGCACATCAAATGCACTTCTGTAAACAAAACAATTATATATTAAAAAGGTAACACCATTTGAGAGATTGGGATAAAACAGATGCCTAGAAGAAGCGCAATAATTGTCATGTTTCTAGATCCGCTCTTTCGTGCGGCTGGCCATAACTCGTCAAAGGAGATAAAAATCAAAATACCAGAGACCAAAGCCATGCAGGCATTAAGACCTTCTTGGGCGGCGTTTCCAGTCAAGACA
>CAVKHB010000124.1:0-1479 GCA_963656005.1 Coriobacteriaceae bacterium | reverse complement strand
AGACAAGAAGACCCAAAACGGCACCGAGGGGCTGGGAAAGGCCAACTAGCACGGCATTGAGAATTGCTTTGCCCCTGCTTTCTCCAGCCGACATGAGAGAGACGCACAAGGTAGCTCCAATTGGCACGTTATGGATTGCAATACCAAGGGCCATACTAAGCCCCAGTTTTAAATCCGATTCTACTGCCACCCCGGTTGCTACTCCTTCAAGGATGTTGTGCAAAATCAGGGCTATAACCATGCCTCGGGAAATTGTATTGCTGTGAGAACATTCACACTCGTTGATGTAGTGACCTGGTTCCTCTTCCTCGTCATGATGATGTGGAAAAAGCACGTCCAAGACCAAAGAGAGGAAAGCTCCAACCACCATGAGAACAAGAGTAAGTGGTGTTCCAATAACTTCAAAAGAATCGGGGAGCATCTCGCCTAGAGAAATCATCAACATTATGCCGGCGGCAAAGGCCAGAGAAAAGGATTGGACGTTTTTGCCTTTAACCTTGCTTGCCAAGATGGCTCCCAAGGTGGTAGAAAGGCCTGCTACAAGCGTCACTAAAAAGGCTGTCATGTTGCACTCCTTAGAAGCTCATTTGAAGAATTGTTTTCATTTAATTTTTTTCTAAAGGCCAAGAACAGGATAAAAGAAATTGCTGGGAAAATAGCATAGAAAGCAAAGAGGGTTGGATAACCAAAAGCATCAATGACAAAGCCTCCAGCTAGGACTCCAAACATCTCTGGCAAGTTAGTTGCAACAGCCCAATAGAAGCTCATAGCCAAAGAAAAATGGTCTTTATTGACATTTTGGGCTATGAATTTGGTAACACCAATGTGTAAGGCTCCAAAGTTAAAGGAGTGTAGAAGAGCAGCAAAAACACAAGCAATAGTAGTTGGGAAAAATCTATAAATAAGAAGTCTTAACAGTAGAGCCAAGGAGGATAAGGTCATTAAAATGTAGGGGTGAGCTTTGCCTTTTTGAAGAAGCCTCCCTCCAATAATTAACATTATAAATTCTGAAGCTGCACCTAGAGCAACCAAAAGTGTAAATTTATTACCGAGATTTAAATGCTCAATGAAGTAGGAAGATAGCATCTTGTCCACAACGGCTTCGGAAATTCTAGAAATGAACACAATTCCCATAAGAAGGTAGAACTTGGAATTAAACCAACTGAAGGAAAAATTTTTTTCTTTTTTTGTAGCTTTTATACTTGTTATGTTTTGCTCTTTTTCTTTAGGAGAAAGTGCTGCTGCAATAAAGAAAAGAAGAAGGGCTATTCCAATTACAAGAGATATGGACTTGTTGTTAGTTTCATCTGGAATCCCAGTAAGTCCAAAGAAAACAAGGCATAAAACGTAACCCAAAGTTCCCATGGCTCTAGCTATTCCATACTTAGAGGAATCGCCATTTAACATCCTATTTTGATATCCATCATTCATTGGATTGAGGGTCCACAAACAAGCTGAAGACACAAAAAAACAAACAAA
>CAVKHB010000123.1:0-4869 GCA_963656005.1 Coriobacteriaceae bacterium | reverse complement strand
ATTTATGATACTGATCAAAAATCTCAGCAACACCATCTGTGCGAGCATTAAAAAGCTCTTCATCATCACCAGCGTAGCTATAAACATAGGTGACCGTATCAAAAAAAGAAAAATAAGCCTTCCCTCTAGGCTCTATTTTAGCCACATCTTGGCTTGAGGTTTGCTTATTTTTACTACACCCCGCAAGGGTTGCAAGTAAAAGAACGCCAAGCATCAGAAGAATTCCAATGCTTGGCATAACCTTTTTATCAGGCTTCATTATTAGTTAGCGTTTCTTGCAGCCTTAGCAATGACATCCATCATTCCTGTAATCTGAATTGAGCAGGAAGCAAAGAGTGTCTCGTCTGTTGTTACCACATAACCAGGATGAGCTTCTTCAGAAGTTCTGACTCTGGTTGGGAGATTTGCAACTTCATCAGCTGTCTTGCCTACGCAGTAGTCTTCAAATGCAGCAGCCTGCTGGAACCACTCGTTGGTTGCTTCTGAGTACTTGACCATGTTGTAATCATACTCAAGTTCTTTCTTAGTTCCCTTCCATGTCTTTCCAGTGACTTCACCATCAGCATTGACTGAGAATTGTGGCTGGATTGCGTCTGTAAGAGCAGCAAGAATCTTGCCATTAGAACCAACAACAGCACCTGCGAACTCAGCATACATCTTGATAACACCATCAGTGTCTTCAGTAGCAACTGTTGATTCGTCAGCAGTTGAGTTGATTGCAACACCAACTGTGAAGGTATCAGAAGTTGTGAAGGTCTTTGCCTTAGAATCGTTGCAAGCCTTAACAACGGCTTCAATGAACTCTGTAATCTGAATTGAGCAAGAAGCAAAGAGAGTCTGATCTGCTGCTACGACATAACCAGGATGAGCTTCTTCAGCACCTCTGACTCTGGTCTGGATAGCTGCAACTTCATCAGCTGTCTTTCCAATAACATACTGCTCAAAGGCATCTACCTGCTGGAACCATTCGTTGGTTGCTTCAGAGTACTTGACCATATTGTAATCATACTGAAGTTCATACTTTGACTTGAATGTCTTTTCTGGATCAACTTCAGCTGTGTTCATCTTGTTCTGTGCATCATCAATCTGGCATGCAACAATCTTGCCGTTAGCATCTGTAACAACAACAGCGCAAACTGCATCATAAACAACCTGAGTGTCTGTTGACTGACTATCATCAAAAACAATACCCATACCAAACTTGTAAGTCTGAGCTGTCTTTGTCTCAGCCTTAGCTGTTGTAGTTGTAGTAGTAGTTGTTGTTGTAGTTGTGGTCTCAGCTGTCTTCTTTCCACAAGAAACGAAACAGAAAACAGAACATACAACAAGAAGCATAATTAAAGCTTTCTTCATAATATCACCATCCTCCATACGATGGGTGTCCAAATATGTTTTTTTCTCGCGCGCACGCGCATATCCTCATATTTGGAAGTACCAAAAAAGAGATAACATTTTCACCTTACATGGTCAACAAAGATTAGAAAAAAAGTTTAGGCCTTAACCATAATGAAATAACTGTTATGCATTTTTAACATAACACAAATTTCCACATGTTTTAGAGGTTTTTACAAGCAGCCTTCACAAAACCGTTGAAAATTGGATGTGGTTTTGTAGGCCTACTCTTAAACTCCGGATGAAATTGAACAGCAACAAAGAACGGATGGTCTTCTTCTCTAAGCTCAACAGCCTCAACAAGTTTACCATTTGGAGATTTTCCACTTAGAACAAGACCAGCTTTTTCAAAGTCCTTTTCAAAAGCCCCATTAAACTCGTATCTATGCCTATGTCTTTCTTGAACTTGTGGACAATCATATAAACTATACAGAAGAGAATTTGGACTCACAACGCAAGGATAGGCTCCAAGGCGCATGGTTCCACCCTTTTGAAGACCCTTTTGATTTTCCATAAGAGCAATCACTGGATGCTCCGTACTTGTAGAGAATTCACCAGAATGGGCATCCTTCCAACCAAGTACATTTCTTGCATACTCAATGCAGGCAATTTGCATACCAAGACAAATGCCAAAATATGGGATTTTATTCTCTCTTGCATATTGGCAAGCAAAAATCATTCCTTCAATGCCCCTATCGCCAAAGCCACCTGGAATTAAAATTCCATCAACACCTTTTAGAATTGAAGCAGCTTTTTCTCTGGAAGTAAGATTGCTGGACTCAACCCATCTAATAGACAGTTCTGCATTATTCCAAAAAGCTGCATGATGCAAAGACTCAACAACAGAAAGATATGCATCATGTAAGGCGGTGTACTTACCAACCATGGCAATTTCCACCTTTTTATCGCTTTTCATTGAAGTTTCTACTTTCTGAACCACGTTTTCCCAATCTGTTAGATTACAACTTGGAGCATCAATGTTGAGAATTCTGCAAACAATGTCGTCCATATGCTGCTCGTGAAGCATAAGTGGCACTTCATAAAGGCTGTTCAGTGTCTTATTCTCTATAACACAATCGGGCTTAACGTTGCAGAACATGGCAATTTTGGATTTGATGGAGTCCTCTATGGGCATGTCGCTTCTAAGCACAATGATGTCCGGAAACAGGCCTAAGCCCTGCATTTCTTTCACAGAATGCTGTGTTGGTTTACTTTTATGCTCTCCGCTGGAGGCCAGATAAGGAACCAAAGTCACGTGGACGTAAAGCCTATTGCTCTCTCCCACCTCGTGACCAATTTGTCGGATGGCCTCCAAGAAGGGTTGACTTTCAATATCGCCTACAGTACCACCAATTTCAGTGATAACAATATCGGCATTAGACTTGCTACCTACGGCGTATATGAATTTCTTTATTTCGTTGGTGACATGTGGGATGATTTGCACCGTGTTGCCAAGATATTCACCGGCGCGTTCCTTTTGGAGGACGTTCCAGAAGACCTTTCCGCTGGTGAGATTGGAGAACTTGTTCAAGTCCTCGTCTATGAAGCGCTCGTAGTGACCCAAGTCAAGGTCAGTTTCAGCGCCGTCCTCTGTGACGTAGACCTCGCCGTGCTGAAGTGGGCTCATGGTGCCAGGGTCTACATTCATGTAGGGATCAAGCTTTTGAGCAGCGACCTTAAGGCCCCTGTTCTTCAAAAGTCGTCCAAGACTTGCCGCAGTGATGCCTTTTCCTAGGCCCGAAACAACTCCACCAGTTACGAAAATGTACTTGGTCATGGCTCACCTCTAAAAAAACTCCCAGTGAGGATATAAAACTTATTGGCATTGTGTAAAGTATTTTTCTGTGGGGATTCAAACGAAATTTAAGAAAATGTAAAAATTGTAAAAAAATCCCCCAGATTAAAGACCCAGGGGATTTTGTTCGTAATGCGCACAGCAAGCGCGCACAACAAGCGTGCGTCTGCAAGCTATATTTTACTTACTAAGATATTCATCAATAGCCTTAGCAGCAACCTTACCAGCGCCCATGGCTGAAATAACCGTAGCAGCACCTGTTACAGCATCGCCACCGGCGTAAACGCCAGTTCTTGAAGTAAGACCTTCTTCGTTCACAATGATTCCCCCGTGAGCGTTGACCTCAAGACCCTTTGTTGTGTTCTTGATAAGTGGGTTTGGAGAAGTACCAATAGCAATAACAACAGTATCGACATCAAGGACAAATTCAGAACCCTCAATTGGAACAGGACGTCTTCTACCCTTAGCATCTGGCTCGCCAAGTTCCATCTTGATGCACTTAAGACCAGTAACAAAACCGTTCTTAGGATCTCTTGGGTTCTCTGGGTTGTTGTAGCCAAGAACCTCTACTGGGTTTCTAAGAAGCTGGAAGTCAATTCCCTCTTCTTCAGCATGCTCAACTTCTTCTCTTCTTGCAGGAAGCTCATTCATGGAGCGGCGATAAACAATGTAAACCTTTTCAGCACCAAGACGTAAAGCAGTTCTTGCAGCATCCATAGCAACGTTACCACCACCAACAACAGCAACCTTACCACCCTTCATGATAGGAGTGTCATCCTTCTCTCTGAAAGCCTTCATCAAGTTACTTCTGGTAAGATATTCGTTAGCAGAGTAAACGCCCTTGAGGGACTCACCAGGAATTCCCATGAAGTTAGGAAGACCAGCACCAGAGCCAACAAAGACAGCCTCGTTGCCCATGGCAAAGAGCTCATCAATAGTAAGAGTCTTACCAATAACAACGTTAGTCTCAACATCCACGCCCATTGCCTTGAGATTATCAATCTCACGAGCAACAATAGCCTTAGGAAGTCTAAACTCAGGAATACCGTAAACCAAAACACCACCGGCTACGTGCAAAGCTTCATAAACAGAAACCTTGTAGCCCTTCTTTGCCAAGTCACCAGCGCAGGTAAGACCAGAAGGACCAGAACCAACAATAGCAACCTTGTGACCGTTGGAAGCAGGAACAGCAGCAACTTCTTTGGAATTTTCGTTGTGCCAATCAGCAACATATCTTTCAAGTCTACCAATTCCAACTGGCTCAAACTTAATGCCAAGAGTGCACTTGCTCTCGCACTGGGTTTCCTGAGGACAAACTCTTCCGCAAATAGCAGGAAGAGATGAAGTCCTGTGAATTACATTGTAAGCAGCTTCCATATCATCTTTCTTGATGCAATCAATGAAAGCAGGGATATCGATATTTACAGGACAGCCAGCAACACAAGGCTTATTCTTGCAATGCAGGCATCTGTTGGCCTCATCAATAGCCATCTGATGGGTATAACCCAAAGCAACTTCTTTAAAATTATGTGCTCTTACCTGTGGTTCCTGAACAGGCATTTCATGTTTCTTAGGATCAATAGCCATAAATTCCCCCCCTTAAGCATTCTTAAAGAGATTACAGGTCTCTTCATGAGCCTTGCGCTCAAAGTCTGTGTACATACGACCACGCGACATAGCCT
>CAVKHB010000122.1:0-4922 GCA_963656005.1 Coriobacteriaceae bacterium | reverse complement strand
TTGTAGCCTTAAAGGAATTCTAGCAGCTGTAGCCTTAGGTATTTGTGGAGGAGATACAAAAAAGAGCCTAAGTATTCTGTCTGAAATTACAGAGGAACAGAAGTTGAAGGCCGGCAAGATAAATGCAACGTTAGTTCTTGTAGACAATGTGCCACCTCTTTACGTAAGCGTAAAAGTTCAAGGCAAAGAGCATGAAGCAGTCGCAACCATCTCTGGTGAACACGACAGATTTTCGCATCTTGAAAAAGACCAAGAAGTTTTAGTTGATCTTCCTCTTGAGCCAGAAGGAAGCCAAAAAAATACAGAAACAAAGAATACAGATAAAGAATTTCTAAAAACATTAAAGCTTGATGATATTATTGCCTTTGCCAATGAAGTTGATATTAACAATGTCCCATTTATTAAAGAAGCCATTGAAATTAACATGAATATTGCAAAGCAGGCTATTGATGGCGAATATGGACTTCAGGTGGGAAAGACTACGTTATCTGCAACAGAGTTTGAAAAAAACAGCTCACCCAAGTCTCTTTCAGAAGCCTTTGATGTTGCTGCAAGCTACGCCTCTGCTGGTAGTGATGCAAGAATGAGTGGCTGTTCTATGCCTGTTGTGATTAACAGCGGAAGTGGAAACCAAGGACTAACAGTTACAGTTCCTGTTTACATTGTGGCCAGATATCTAAATGTAACAGAAGAAAAACTTATAAGAGCCGTTTGTATTAGCCAGTTAGTGGGACTTGCTCTTACGGCAAGAAAGAATAGGCTTTCTGCCCTTTGCGGAGCTTTTACTGCTTCCATTGGAACTGCTTGTGCTTATGTTTATCTTTTAGGTGGAGATAGAAAGACCATGGATAGGGCTGTAAATACCATGGTTGGAAATTTAACTGGTATTATTTGCGATGGTGCAAAGAATACCTGTGCTTTGAAAATTTATTCCTGCCTTCAGGCAGCGGCCTTAAGCGTGAAGCTGGCACTTAAAGGTTTTGCTCCAGGCTCTGAATGTGGAATTGTTGGTAATGATTCTCTAGAAAGTATGGTTCATCTTTCAAGAATAAGTTGTGAAGGTATGGAACAGACGGACAAAACCATCATGGCTATAATGTTAGATAAACATTGTTAAAAACTGGTACAGAGCTAACAATAATTAAAGCAACAAGAAAACTATTTCTCGCGGTAGGTGATTCGGCCTTTTGTTAGGTCATAAGGAGACATCTCAACTCTAACCTTGTCCCCTGGGACGATTTTAATATGGTTTTGTCTCATCCTACCTGACATGTGCGCAAGAATCACGTGCTTGTTTTTGAGTTCAACGCGGAACATCACGTTTGGAAGCGCCTCTTTGACAAGACCTTCAACCTCAATCGCCTCTTCTTTAGCCATCATTCCTCCAAATATTGCTGTGTATGGGGTTTAGAATCCCCCGTAAAGCGCTAATACGTTAACTCAAATCTTTTTTGGTTGTCAATATTGTTTGACGTGTTCACTTGATAGGATGTATCATTAAGAGCAATTATTTTTATGGAGGTTTTCTATGGCTAGAGGCGAAATTAGAAAAGAAAGTAAAGGCAGAAAGTCAGAAAAGTCAGGAAAGGAAAAGGTTGCTCAGCAACCAGCATACATTGCTCCAGAAGTTATTTCTCGTAAGAAAGACAAAGACAGATAAATAGGGAGAAGAGGATGGCAAAGGAATCGGTATTGAAGAAGTATATTGCAATGCATGAGGGGGACTTGAATGACGTCATGGTGGCGTATGTGGCGCAGCTGGGGACCGTCAGCAAAGTTAGCCCGCTTGTAGCTAGTAAAATTGTGGGTGAGCTTGAAAATCAAAGAAGCCATCTCAAGCTAATTGCAAGTGAGAATTACAGTAGCCCGTCGGTGCATCTTGCAATGGGAAATCTTCTGACCGATAAATATGCAGAGGGCTTTGCCTATCACAGATACTACGCCGGCTGCGAGAATGTAGATGCCATTGAGGATTACGCTTGCAAGACGGCGTGTAGTCTTTTTGGCGCAGACCATGCTTACGTGCAACCTCATAGTGGTGCGGATGCAAACCTTTGTGCCTACTGGGCCATTTTGAATGCGGTGGTTGAGCTTCCAGCTCTTGAAGAACTGGGTGTTACCAACCCCGCAGCTCTTACGCGTGAGCAGTGGAATGCAATTCGTGAAAAAACTGGAAACCAAAGGCTTTTAGGCCTTGATTACTACAGCGGTGGGCATCTTACCCACGGATATAGACTGAATGTATCGGCGCAGATGTTTGATGCCTATTCTTATGCAGTAGACGAGAAGACCGGCCTTTTGGATTACGATGAAATTGAAAAGCTTGCCAAGGAAATTAAACCCTTGATTCTTTTGGCCGGCTACAGCGCATATCCAAGAAAGATTAACTTCCGAAGAATGCGCGAGATTGCAGATGCCTGTGGTGCTGTTTTGATGTGCGACATGGCTCATTTTGCGGGTCTTGTGGCTGGAAAGGTTTTTGAAGGCGATTATGACCCTGTCAAATGGGCAGATGTTGTTACTACTACAACTCACAAGACTCTTCGTGGCCCTCGCGGCGGCATGATTTTATGCAAAGAACGTTTTGCTGAATCTGTAGACCAAGGATGTCCTCTTGTCATTGGAGGACCTCTTCCACATGTAATGGCAGCCAAGGCAGTAGCTTTAGAAGAGGCTGCAAAACCAGAATTTAAATCGTATGCTCAAAAAGTTGTGGAGAACGCAAAGGCTTTGGCAGATTCCTTTATTGAACAAGGAATTACTCTTCAAACTGGCGGAACAGACAACCATCTTATGTTGGTTAATGTTTCCGGGTTTGGAATAAATGGTAGACAGGCAGAAAGTGCCTTAATTGATTGCGGAATTACTTTAAACCGCAATGCACTTCCTTTTGACCCTAACGGTCCTTGGTATACAAGTGGCCTTAGAATTGGAACCCCAGCTGTTACAACCCTAGGAATGGGTAAAGAGGAAATGAAAGAGATTGCTTCTATTATTACGTTGGTTTTGAAGAACACACGGCCAGCAGTGATTTCTAAGGGTCCAAAGGCAGGAACCTTAAGTAAGTCAAAGGCTGTTACGGATAAAGCAGCAAAAGAACAGGCAATAAATAGGGTACATGCACTTCTTTCTAAGTACGTGCTTTACCCAGAATTGGATTTAGCATTTCTTAAAGAAAATTTTCAAGAGTAGAGGCTAGCCTCTAAAGGGAGAGTATAAAAATGAGTAAGATTCTTGATGACAGAATGTACAGTAAAGACCATGAATGGGTCAAAGTTGTGGATGGCATTGCAGTTGTTGGTATCACAGACCATGCACAGGAAGCTTTGGGAGAGATTGTCTACGTTGAACTTCCAGAAGTTGGCGATAGCTTTGAAGCTGGCGAGGAAGTTTCAAATATTGAATCAGTAAAAGCAGCCAGTCCAATTGTCTCTCCAGCCTCTGGAGAGATTTGTGAAATCAATGAAGCTCTTGATGGAAGTCCAGAGCTTGTCAATGAAGATCCATACGAAGCCTTTATCTATAAAATGAAGGATGCAGTTCTTGCAGAAGGTCTTCTTGATGCAGCCGCTTACGAAAAGTTCCTTGAAGAGGAGAATTAATGAACCCTTACATCTCAAATACCAATGAAGATAGAGCTTTAATGCTCAAAGCCATAGGTGTTGAGTCTGTAGATGATCTCTTTGAAGGCCTTCCTCAAGCCGTAAGGCTCAAGGATTCCGTTCCTATTTCTGAAGGAATGAGTGAATATGAGGTCATTGAGTATATCAAGGCTCTAGCCAATAAGAACACCAAGGGAATATCTTTTTTAGGAGAAGGTTGTTATGACCATATTATTCCTGCAGTAGTACAGGCAATAAGTTCACTTCCTTCTTTTGTTACCGCCTATACCCCATATCAACCAGAGATTTCACAAGGGGTACTTCAAAGTATCTATGAATATCAAAGCATGATTTGCTCTTTGACTGGAATGGATGTTTCTAATGCCTCCTTATATGATGGAGCAAGTGCTGCAGCTGAAGCAGCTGCCCTTGGTATTTCCAACAGAAGAAAGAGTAATGAAATTGTACTTTCTTCCACCATGCATCCATTTGCAATTTCTTGTGTTCAAACTTGGGCAAAGGGAAGAAGTCATGTTGTTCATATAGTTGAAGAAAAAGATGGTGCCTTAGACCTTGAAAAGGTTAAGGAAGTTTTAAACCCTGCTACAGCAATAATGATAGCCCAAAGTCCAAACAAATACGGAATTGTTGAGGATTATACTGGTTTAGCGGACATTGTTCATGAGGCAGGTGCCATTTTAGCAATTTCCTCGGATCCTCTAAGTTTGGCCTTGCAAAAGAGCCAAGCAGAGTGGGGCGCAGACGTAGCAATTGGTGATACTCAACCCTTAGGAATACCAATGGGTTTTGGTGGTCCTTATTGTGGATATCTTGCTGCAAAACAGTCCTTGATGAGAAAGATTCCAGGTAGAATTGTTGGAAGAACTTTGGACACTCATGGGGATACCTGTTACGTTCTAACCCTTCAGGCTAGAGAACAGCATATCAAGAGAGAAAGGGCTACAAGTAATATTTGTTCCAACGAAGCTCTTATGGCTCTAACAAGTGCCGTTCATCTTTCCGCCCTTGGCTGGAACGGACTAAAAGAAGTTGCCAACCACTGTAATGCAAAGAGCCATTACCTTGCCAGTGAGCTTGTAAAGTTAAACGGCGTTTCCCTTGCTTATGACAAACCTTTCTGGTGTGAGTTTGCTTTGAAGTTCCAAGATCCTTCCAAAGTTGATGGCTTTATGAAAGCCTTGCTAAAAGAAGGTATCTTTGCTGGTGTCAAACTTTCAGAAATTACAAGAGACTCAAAAGATCAAGGTATTCTTGTTGTTGCTGTTACAGAAAAGCGTACTAAAGAACAAATGGATAACT
>CAVKHB010000121.1:0-4937 GCA_963656005.1 Coriobacteriaceae bacterium | reverse complement strand
CGAATACATAGGTCAAGACCACATTGTGGGCCCAGGAAGGCTATTAAGGCGTTCAATTCAAGCAGATCAGCTATCATCGGTAATCTTTTATGGGCCTCCGGGAACAGGAAAAACCACCTTAGCCCGAGTAATTGCAAACACAACCAAAAGCCATTTTTCTACCATTAATGCAGTCCTTTCTGGAGTCAAAGAGCTACGAGATGAAATTCAAGCTGCAAAAGAAAGGCTAGATTTCTATGGTAAACGTACCATTTTATTTGTGGATGAAGTCCACAGATGGAACAAAAGCCAACAGGATGCCCTACTTCCTTGGGTTGAAAATGGAACCTTTATTCTAATTGGCGCCACAACAGAAAATCCTTTCTTTGAAGTTAATGCCGCTCTTGTAAGTCGTTCTCGAATCTTCCAACTTAAACCTTTGACAAACGAAGACTTAACCAAAATTGCTTGCCAAGCAATTAATGACAAAGAACGCGGTTATGGCAATTTAGATGTCAAATTTGAAGATGGAGCTCTAGAACATCTTGTTGAAGTAGCTTCAGGAGACGCAAGAAGTCTATTAAACGCATTGGAACTTGCCGTAGAGACAACTCCAAAAGATGGAAATAAGGTTTACATCTCCAAAGAAACTGCAGAAGAAAGTATCCAGCGCAAAGCAGTTCTCTATGACAAAGAAGGCGACTACCACTTTGACGTTATTAGCGCCTTTATAAAATCCCTGCGAGGAAGCGACCCAGATGCAGCGCTCTATTGGCTTGCAAAAATGGTTTATGCAGGTGAAGATCCCCGCTTTATTTTCCGTAGAATGATGATTAGCGCCTGCGAGGACGTAGGACTTGCAGACCCAAATGCCATTGTAGTTGTCCAGTCCGATGCCGCCGCCTTCAACATGATTGGAATGCCAGAAGGCCGATACCATCTAGCCCACGCTGCACTTTACTTGGCAACAGCTCCAAAGAGTAACAGCGCAATAGGCTTCTTTGACGCACTCAAAAGCGTTGAAGAAGAGGCCGCAGCAGAAGTTCCCAACCATCTCAGAGATGCTAGCAGAGATTCAAAAGGCTTTGGACATGGAGAAGGCTACATGTATCCACACGCTTATCAGGACCACTGGGTTGCACAACAATACCTTCCTAACGAACTTCAAGGCAAAATTTTCTATCATGTTGGCAAATTAGGCTATGAAAAGCAAATTGCAGACGCCGTAAACCAACGTCGCGAAATTCAACTTGAAAGCGTAGACGTCAACGCCTTTCCCGAAAATTTAACCTTCTCTCCAGACGATACAAACCGAGACCTTTGGCTCAAACGAACCGTTAGCGGACGAAGCAAAGCCCTTGAAACTTTAAGATCCTCAATCTTCTCAAAAGTCAGCATCATCCGTTCAGACCGCGTTCTTGTTCTCAACGCCGGCCATGGCCTTCTCTTATGGGAAGCCTTCCGAAAAACCCCAGAAGGCCTAGCTGTTGCAGTTGTCCGCACCCCAGAAGATTGCGCTTACATCAAGCACTATATTTCATCCCTAGACAGCGTCACAGCTCCAGTTGTCCTATGCGACAATGACATCCCTTCCGCCCTAGACAACATAGACAGCCAGCTTGAAAGTGGCATCCTTTTTGAACACATCCTTGGTCGCAATCTCATCAAAAATAAGCCCGATGGCTCTAGCCTTTTGAGCAAAATAAAAGAACATCTTGCCCCTAATGGAGACATAGTTCTATGCGAAACAATAGCCTCAGAAGCTTCTAGACTATCGGATTTTATCCACATGGGTCCAACTCAGGACATTCTTTTGAAAGCCGAAACTTTTATCTACGACAACTACTGGTCAAGAAAAGATCTTGTTGACCTTTTAAAAGAGAATTTTAATTCTGTTGAACTTGAAGATTATAGTTTTACAGAATCTAGGGTAGCAACTCCACAAGATGTTGCCAGATGGATGGAAAAAAGTTATGGCCCAGCAATCTTGAAAGCCGAGCCTTCGATGACAGTGGAAAGACTTGAGAAGTTGAGCAAAGAACTAACCGCCACTTTGTGTGCGGCTCCTCTTGAATGGAACACCGTCTGCGTTATTGCAAAACTTAGTTATTGCAAAACTTAGTTGACTTTTTTTGTTTCATAGGGCATATTTACTGCTGTTAACAAACAATGGTGGAAGTAGTTCAATGGTAGAGCCCCAGATTGTGGATCTGGTTGTTGCGGGTTCGAGCCCCGTCTTCCACCCTTTTTTTATTTTAGAGATTTTTGAGCACCTGTAGCTCAATTGGATAGAGCGTCGGACTTCGAATCCGCAGGTTACAGGTTCGAGCCCTGCCAGGTGTAGATAACGGAACCAGCCATTTGGGCTGGTTTTGTTATTTTACGGCTGGCACCGTGGGCGAGATGCTCCGCGGTAGGAAGACGCGAAACGTTGAGCGTCTGAAGCGGAGCCGGCCTGAAGGTGCGACCTTCCTCTGGAGCACCGTAAGGCGAGCCCTGCCACATAAGGCAGGCTAAAGCCTGAAGCGCGTTTTGACACATGAGGTGTAACATATTTCAGCAGTTGTGCGGAAATATGTTACATTTATGTCACAATCGAAGCATTTTTTGCAAAAAGTGACATTGACAAATGAAAAAGCAAAGAAAAAAGGGGCTCTTGTATAAAAATGGTGGGATTATCCAACCTCAATGGCAAACTTCTCTTGAACAATTAACATGTTTTGCCCAAACAGGCGAAATATGACATTGACTTAATGAATAGATCATGAAATTGGCAAGTAAAACTGCAAAATGCAAGATTGCCTAGCTGGCAAGGTGGTGAAACTTGAAATTTGCTACTTATTATCTCTGCTTAAGGTCTCAGGCCTTGCTGTAATTACAGTTTTATTGGGCTCAACTGAATGTGTAAGCCACACGTTTCCACCAATAATACAGCCATCTCCTATTGTTGTGTCTCCACCAAGAATTGTTGCCCCAGAGTAGATGATTACATTGTTCCCAATGTTGGGATGCCTTTTCTTGCCTCTAATCATCACGCCTTCTTTGTTAAATTCAAAGCTCTTTGCGCCAAGAGTTACTCCCTGATAAATTTTGACGTTTTTTCCAATAATGGTAGTTTCACCAATTACAACTCCTGTTCCATGGTCAATGAAAAAATGGCTTCCAATGGTAGCACCCGGATGAATATCTATTCCCGTTTGAGAATGGGCGTATTCGGAAAGCATTCTTGGTAGAAGAGAAATTTCCATTTGATAAAGAATGTGAGCAACTCTATAAATCCCAATTGCCTCAAAAGCGGGATATGATAACATAATTTCTTCCCTACTTTTTGCAGCTGGATCCCCTTCATAGGCTGCTGTGATATCGGTTTCAATGATGGCCTGAATCACGTCTATCTGTGCAAAAAATTCGGTTATCTGTGGGCAATAGGTATCTTTTTCGCAGTAGACACAAGCTAGACATGAGCATAATAGCATTTTTGTTTTGGACAATCTTTCTTCTTTTTGTAGGTCTTGAGCCTCGAATATTTGCGGATAAAGATACGCTTTAAAAGAAGTCCAAAATTCAATTAAAAGAGGTTTTAGTGTTGCATAAGAAGGTCTTTGTTCCATTTTTATTCCTTTTGAAAGAGTGGTGTTGAAAGGTATCGGTCACCATTATCGGGCAGGATTACCACGATATTCTTTCCTGCATTCTCTTCTTTTTGGGCAAGGTCTATTGCTTTAGCTAAAGCTGCTCCCGACGAGATGCCTGCAAATATTGCCTCCGTTTGGCAAAGCATTCGGCCTGTGGTGTAAGCTTCTTCTTCAGTACATGTTAAAATTTCATCTATTAAAGATTTATCTAAAACTTGCGGCTGAAAACCCGCGCCAATGCCTTGAAGGCCATGTCTTCCTGCTTTTCCTTGCGACAAAAACGGAGACCCCGTTGGTTCTACGGCAACAATTTTAGCCTTGCTGTTTTTATCCTTAAGATATCGGGCTACACCAGTGATGGTACCTCCCGTGCCAACGCCGGCAACGAAGATATCGATTTTGCCATCTAGCGCATTCCAAATTTCTGGGCCGGTGGTGAGCTCGTGGGCAAGTGCATTTGCGGGGTTGGAAAACTGATTGGGGCAAAAAGAGCCAGGCGTGCTTGCAAGTAGCTCGGTGGCCTTCTCAATTGCGCCTTTCATGCCCTTCTCCGCGGGGGTGAAGACAACTTGCGCGCCATAGGCCTGCATGGTGAGAATCCTTTCCTGCGACATGTTGGAAGGCATCACAATTATGGCCCTATAACCATACGTGGCACAAATTGCGCAAAGCCCGATTCCCGTGTTGCCACTTGTCGGCTCAATTATTGTTGCACCGTCTTTTAGCTTGCCATCTTTCTGGGCTTCTTTAATCATGAAAAGTGCGGCCCGGTCTTTTATGGAACCTGCGGGGTTGAGCCCCTCTACTTTTGCGTAAAGATTTGCTTTCAAATTCAGCTTTTTCTCGAGTTTAGCCAAATGAACCAAAGGCGTGTTCCCTATCAAAGCTTCAAAGGAATCGTAAACTTTATTCTCCATGATTGCCTCCTGTTTTGATGCCCTGTTCTCTATATATTTATTCATTCGTTTTTGGGCAATAGTTTTAGGCAAAAATTTTTCCGCAAGAGGTATTGCCAAACAATATAAAAAAGTGTTAATGTTGCGTTGCATTTGGGCGGATAGCTCAGCTGGTAGAGCAGCAGACTCTTAATCTGCGGGTCCAGGGTTCGATCCCCTGTCCGCTCAAAAATGAAAACTCCTTGGTGTAAGCCAGGGAGTTTTTGTTTTTGATAGGTATTGTGGGGAGCGAACCTTTGCGGTAGAAGGACGCGAAACGTTGAGCGTCCGCAGCAAAGGCGGCCCGAGTGTGGACTTCCGGGAACACGAGGGCGATCCCCTGTCCGCTCAAAAATGAAAACTCCTTGGTGTAAGCCAGGGAGTTTTT
>CAVKHB010000120.1:0-4940 GCA_963656005.1 Coriobacteriaceae bacterium | reverse complement strand
CGACCCTAATGAGAATAAGGATTTGAAAAGGTTCTGGATTGCGTTGTGAAAGGGACGATTAGTTAGGATTATTTAGCAAGATGTTTCTGGTATAGAAAGAATCTGTTATCATATTTGTAGAAAACGGCGCAGGAAAATGCAAGTTTTTTGGAGACTTCTCCTGCAAGATTTATTTGAGGTACAAAGTGGTTGATAAAAGAAAGTATCGTGTTCAGACAGAAGAGCATGAATTGTATGGAACACTTGGATGTTGCTCTTTTGGTTTAAGACTGGAATATGTTAGAGAAGAATATGGTCTAACAAAAGCTGCTGTAGCTAGGGCTGTTGGTGTTGCTCCTTCTACATGGGGAACATATGAACATGATTTATCTTTCCCTGACATGAAAACGATTGTTAAATTTTGTGATTTATTCAATGTTAATATAGAATGGCTTTTCACAAATGAGGGGAATATTTACACAGATGAAGGCAATATAAACGAAGAAAAAGGAAGTTCTCTTTTTGATTAGTACCGTTGGGCGGTCGTTAGATGTTATTGTTAGATGTTAAAGTGAACGCTTGACGTGTATACGCATAAATGATAAGTGGAGAGTATGCTTTTGCCTTGAAGATAAGAATAATTTTCACAACGTTGAGATTGTTGATTATCATTAAAGACGTTTAGAAGAGGAGGAGAAGAGAATGGACAATTATATTGAGACACCAACAATGGGTGAGATTTTAAAAGAAGAGTTCATGGTTCCTATGAACCTCTCTTCTTATAAACTTGCACACGAGATACATGTTCCTGTATCAAGGATCCAAGCTATCCTCAATAGCGGACGAAAGATTACTCCTGATACTTCAATTAGACTTGCACGGTACTTTGGAGTTTCTGACAGGTATTTTTTGAATCTTCAGAATGATCTTGATATACGTGAGCTTAAAGCAAGTCTTGGAGATGAGATTTCACAAATTAAACCTTACCAATATAGTTCAGTGTACGCATCGCACTGATTCTGGATTTCTTGAGTTGGAATATTGGGTGATATGATAACTATGAGTATGTGCCTTTATGAAGAGAATTATTGCAAACTTGAGGCCTATAGAAAGCTTGATGAAGCCAAAAAGGATATTGAAGATGGAAAAACTTCTGATGCCTTTGAGTCCCTTGAGAAGCTGAGAAATAAATATGGTACTTTACGAAAATAGAGCACCAAAGAATGCAGATTTTCCCTTCTGATCACGTAATTGCAAATCAGGCCGATGACGTTTAACTTCGCGTGGGCGATAAAAGCAAGAAACTCAATTTTGAGCAGAGATTACAACTTGTTTATGCAAAAGGTGTTAAATACTTTGAAGACCAGCCCGTTGCAGGAGCCTCTCTTGAGGATATAGATTTAGATTTTGTTGCCACTTATTGTAAAAAGATTGGTTATACAAAAGGAGATGCAGAGTTTTATCTTAGGCATAACAATGAGTTTATAACAACTTGTGATGGAGAAGATAAAATCAGTGGTGCCACAATTCTTCTTTTTGGAAAAAATCCCCAGAAGTTTTTTCCTCGAGCACGAGTTCGGTTTGTGCGCTATGAAGGCAGAACGGCTGAGGTTGGCGACAGAATGAACGTTATAAAGGATGTTAAATTCACTGGACGTATCCTTGAGCAAGTCAATGAAGCTGTTAATTTTGTGAAAACGCAAATTAGGGACTACACAAAACTTGGCAAGAATGCTGTATTCCAGACCATCCCTGAATATCCCGATTTTTGTTGGACGGAGCTAATTGTAAATGCAATTGCACATCGTGATTACAGCATCATGGGTACCGATATTCAAATAAAAATGTTTGATGATCACTTCTTGGTAGAGAGTCCTGGAACTCTTCCTGGTCTTGTTCGTATCAACAATATTAGGGAATATCATTTTTCTCGCAATCCTAAAATTGTAGAACTTTTGAATGAGTACGATCTCGTTAAAGAGTTTGGAGAAGGAATTGATCGAGTATACAGAGATATGGCTACTGCAGGGCTTCCTGAACCTATTTTCAAAGAAATTGAGTTTATGTTCTATGCAACGCTAAAGAACAAATACTGGGGCAAGGAAGATGCTTCTTGGGGGAAGCCAGAACAAGACACCACCCAAGTACCACCCAAGTACCACCCAAGTACCACCCAAGTCGAGAAACAAGAACAAGACAAAATATTGCAATTCTGTTTTGAGCCTAGGAGTAGAAAGGAAATCATGGATGAAATGGGATATTCTAATAGAAAGCATTTCTTTAACTATTATCTTAAACCTCTACTTAATAGCGGGAAATTGCTAATGACAATTCCAGAGAAACCCAATAGTAGCAAGCAAAAATATATTGCAAAAAACAACTGAGCAAAAAAATGATATGATGCAAAAAAAGGTAACACTTTTAATGCCATGAAAATGGCAAGGGAAAGGCCTTTCTTTTTGCCGTGAAATTGGAATTTAGAAGGTTTCGTGTGACTTTTATTGACAAGTCTACTTCTATTGACTAGTACAAACTAGTACATTAGTGCAGTTACAATCCTGAAAAATTATAAAATAGTGCAGTGTGGTTTGACATTTTTTATAAAATAGTGCAGTTTATAGGTATGGACCAACGAACAATAGAACGAATTTTGGCTGAACAAAAGGAAGAATTGGAAAGAAAAATTTCCGTCTCTTATTGTGCAAGAAGAGAAGAAAACCTCGTTGACTTAGGTAGTAATTTAGCACAGATAGTCATTGGCGTGAGAAGAAGTGGCAAGTCTACAATGTGCTTCAATTTGATAAAGAATAGTGGAAAAAATTTTGCTTATATTAATTTTGACGATTAAAGATTTGAAAAACTAGAGGCTGAAGATTTAAACAAGATTCTTGAATGTTTATATAAGCTATATGGAAACTTTGACAATCTTTTCTTGGATGAAGTGCAAAATGTACCTTCTTGGCACCTTTTTGTGAATAGGCTTCTTAGACAGGAAATCAAGATTCTAATTACTGGTTCAAACTCCAAACTGCTTGGAGGAGAACTTGCAACTCACTTGACGGGTCGTTACATGAAAACAGAGCTTTATCCTTTCTCGTTCCTGGAATTTTGCAATCTCCACCAAATAAAAACAGTTGTAAACACCACAAAAGAAAGGGGTCTTCTAAGGAGCCAGTTTGATTTATTTCTCCAAGAGGGCGGAATGCCTGAATTGTATACGGAAACAAGAAAACTCTCTTATATCGATACCCTTGTGGATAATATAATTACAAACGATATTGAGCACAGATATAAAATCCGTTATAAATCCGCTTTTGAGAATATCACTCAACACATTCTGAACAATACTCCAATGGTTATCAACTACAAAAAATTGGGCAAAGAATTTGATTTGGCTTCAATCCATACAGTTGAAAACTATGTCCGTTTTATAGGCAATGCTTACTTAATTGTAGGAATCCGTAAGTACTCAACAAAAAGCCAAATAAGGATTCGAGAAGAAAAATTCTATGCCGTTGACATTTCTTTCATGAATATGCGACAGGATGCGTTCTCTGGCAAGAATTTGGGTTGGAGACTTGAAACCATCGTTTGTATTGAATTATTAAGACGGTATCGACCACAAGGGTTTGATATTTACTATTACAGCTCACAGTCTTATGAAGTGGATTTTGTTGTCTGTAAAAACAGAAATGTGGAGAAAATGATTCAGGTTTGCTATGATATTTCCTCTGAAAAAACCTTAAATAGGGAGATAAAAGCTTTGGTTACAGCATCTGAAAAAACAGGCTGTAATAATCTTACCCTACTAACACTTGCCGATGAATCTATAATCCAAAAGAAGGGAAAAGTAATAGAAGTGACACCTATCTACCACTGGTTGTTGGAGCGTATTGTAGAAATATCGTAAAACTTCTGATGCCTTTGAGCCCCTTGAACTACCATGTTTAATTGGCTATAAAGAGGCTTCTCCTCCTAGTAACCAGTCGGAGATATCGATTATTTTTATTCCTTCGTACTGATATTCTTCATTCCTGGTTCTTGCAATCAACATTCTTGGATAGGCGTCCTTAATCTGTAGGAGAGGACTTACCTCCCGCTCAAAGGTCTTCTCATCTGTTATGTTGTCAGATACCTGGATATAGATTTTCTCGCTTCTCTTTATGGCAACAAAATCAATTTCCTTCTTGTAAAGAACACCGACATACACCTCGTAACCACGCCTCTTGAGCTCTATTGCCACTATATTTTCCAATACCCGCCCGTAGTCCATGTTCTTGGTGCCGAGCTTTGCGTATCGGAAGCTCGGATCAGAGAGATAATACTTATCGTTGGACGAAAGGTATTTCTTCCCCCTGATGTCATAGCGGCGGAAATGGTAGAAGGCAAAAGCATTGCATAAGTATTCTAGATAGTTGGATACGGTTTTGTGATTTATCTTGTCCTTGTTACGCTCTAACGTCTCCGAAATATTCCAGGCCGATGTCAGATTTGAAATGTTATCCATTAGAAAATCTACGATTCTATCCATCATGGCAGTGTTTCGTATTTTATACTTCTGCCTTATATCGCGAAGGATGAGAGTATCGAAAACATCCTTGATGTAATCATACTTTGCTTCCAGGTCTTTATAGAGATATGACCCCGCCATACCGCCTTCTTTCATGTAGCGGTCAAAGGCAGAGTAGTTGTCGCCGAGCTCAAAATACTCTTTGAACTCTGAAAAAGAAAACGGATAGACCTTAATTTCGTATGTGCGCCCAGTGAAAAGAGTCGCCAGGTCAGAGCTTAGGAGAAACGCATTAGAGCCTGTGATATAAATATCGTATTTCTCCTGGGCATGAAGACTGTTTATTGTGATTTCAAAGTTTGGGCAGAGCTGCACTTCATCTATCAGAACGAAGTTGCCGACCTCTTTTATATATTGCGATTCAATATAATCGTTGAGGACACGATAATCC
>CAVKHB010000119.1:0-4945 GCA_963656005.1 Coriobacteriaceae bacterium | reverse complement strand
ATTATATACCGTACCAACGCCTAGATTGCAAGCCTTTGCCACGGAGCGAATTGTAGTTTGTGAGTAGCCATGCTCCGTAATTTGTTTTTTTACTTCTTTGAGCAATTGTTCTCTAACTTTTTCAATAACCTTTGGCAAAGGAGAGCCTCTTTTAGTGTTCTATTAGGTTTTTATGCGCTTTGATGCGTTTTTTTGTGAACACGTTCATATAATATCTTATATTGTTTTCTTATTTTGTCAAGTTATAAAGAGTTATGGGGGAGTGAATGAGTGCATAAGCAAGGTGGCAAAAAGAAAAGCAACGAGAGTTGCCGTAAGCTTGGCTCTCGTTGCTTTTGGTGTATTGTTGCTATTTTTAGGAGAGATTACTTTTTCTTATAACCGCACTTTGGGCAAACGCCATTTTCGTTAAGGGTTATTCCGCAAAGCGGGCATCTTTCTAAGCTCATGTGGGATTTAAACTTGGCAGAAGCCTTATTTACACCACTTGAGAATTCCAGTTTGACAATATTAAGTTTGTCTTTGAGTAGTTCATAGACCATCTTAATAAAGCCTTCTACTGTCATGGTTTCCTTTGTTACAACAAGTCTACACTCTGGATAGGCCGTGCAAAGTTCTGTCTTAAAGGCAGGACCTCTCATTTTGTTGGAAGGATGGCCGTTTCTTATTCCCTGTGCTTCATAAACAGATAGAATTGCAGGAAGTAGGGGGTCATCTTCTCTTAGAACTAGGGCATGGTCAAAGTTTTGTAATACCTCCCATGCTGTTTTCTTAATCTCATTGCAGGGGAAAACCATGTTTACTCCTTCATTTATTGAGTCTTCTACTTCAATAGTAAGGATACCGGTGTGTCCATGCAAATACTGTGCTTCTCCCTTAAAATTGTAGAAGCGATGTGCATACTGTAAATCAATTGTTGAAATACTTCTCATCTTATTGTCTCCTTTTCCTTATTAGGAATTATTCCTATTAAGAGAATAAAAGAAGTTTCTTTTTCTGTCAAGAGCAATTTTTTAATCTTTTAATCTGCCTCTCTGAAAAGCTTTTTTCCTGCTGCGCACAATGGGCATTCAAACTCTTCTGGGACTTCTGCCCAAGGAGTTCCTGGTTCTATTCCTTCTGCCAGATACCCATTTTCTTCGTCATACTCCCAACCGCAAAGGTTGCAAACATACTTCATTTAGAGCTCCTTTTTAGGCGAAAGAATCTTTCCCTAATGATACTTAATTATGCTAACATGTGAGGAGTATAAAACAGTTGTTTCTACAACAATATCGTTGTAAAATCTATAAAAGAGAGGGGGCGACCAGTGGAAAAAGACTTGAGAAAAAAAAGAATGCTGCTCAATACGCAATTATTCAGAGGGGTTACGTTAGAAGAGTTGCCCCTTTTGCTCCAATGCCTCAATGCGCGTGAAAAAACTTTCAAGAAGGGAGAGATTATTTTCCTAGAGGGACATTGCATGTCTGATATCGGGGTAGTGTTGGAAGGTAGCGTTTTCATCGAGTTTTGTGATGCGTGGGGGAATAATAATATCATCCGGACAATTGGCGCGGGCGGGGCGTTTGGGGAGGAGTATGCGTGTGGGGCTAAGTTGCCGCTGGTGGTATCTCTCAGGGCGGCGACGGATACCTTGATTATGTTTTTTAGTGCTTCGCGGGTGATAAGGACGTGCACGAGGGCGTGTGAAAGCCATGAAAAGGTCATCTCCAATTTGCTATATGTGTCGGTGTCCAGAAGTCTGCACCTTTTCAGGCGGATTGTGCATTCTAGCCCCAAAAGTATTCGGGGGAGGCTTGTTTCTTACTTTTCCGAGTGCATAAAGCGTAGTGGAAGCTATAATTTTGACGTGCCATTCAACCGCCAACAGCTTGCCGATTATCTCAATGCGGACAGGAGTGCCATGTGCAATGAGCTTTCAAAGATGCGAAATGAGGGGCTGATTTCTTACAAGAAAAATCATTTTGAGGTGCACGAGCCGCTGGACGATTTTTGAGATCTGCCTAAGTGTTTTGCGTGCTTGAGTTGGGTTGGTGGTGCGGCGCGGTGGGCGCTGGGTTGGTGGGGCGCGTGTTTAGAATTTTGCGTGCTTTATGAAGCCATGCGTCCAAAGCCAATCTATGGTATCGGATAGGGTCTGCTCCAGCGGCCGTGGGAAATAGTTAAGTTCCTCCGTGGCCTTTTCGTGCGAAAAATAAGCATTACTTTTAAGCGTGTACAGCGAATACGGGGTGAAAAGCGGTTTTACCTTTCGCACCTTGTAGTAAAATTCCGCAATTGGGGCTAGGGGAACAATAAACCACATTGGCAAGTAGGCTTTAATTGGCTTTTGCGCCGCCAATTTTGAAAGCGTCTCCAGCAAATAGCGCAACGTGAAAAATTGATTCGATAAAATGTAGCAATGGCCTTTTTTCCCATGCCTCAACGCGCTAATCACGCCCGAGGCCACATCCCTCACATCCACGAAATCGTACCCGCCATTGATTGCAGCCCTGAGGTCGCCATTGAGATAGTCAATAATCAATCTTGTAGTATGCCCCACATTAAAGTCATTTGGCCCGATAATCCCAGAAGGGTGCAACACAATAGCATCTAGCCCTTTCTTTGTGGAATCCAAGACAATCTGCGTTGCGCGCGCCTTGGTCTTTGCATAATGTCCTTTGACCTTGCTCTCTACAAAAAAATCTTGCTCTTTAATGACAATGCCCTTCTTTTGTTCTTCCAATACATGTACCGTACTAACGTAAACTAGCCGCTTGACCTTGTATTTAAAACAAATTCTAACTATGTTCTTGGTGCCTGAAACATTGACTTCAAACAGCTTAGGCCCAGGGTTGGTGGCAATTGAAACAATTGAGGCGCAATGAACAACATAGACCGGTTTTTCCAAGGTTTTGAAGAAAAGATCAAGATCTTTAAATTTTGTAATATCGCCGTAATGATAGTCTATTCCGTTGAGATCATGGTGTTTTTCGGGTATTTGTACATCAAAAATGATAACATTCTTTCCTTTGGCCCACAATTCTTTCGCAATCGTCAACCCCAGGTGCCCAAGCCCTCCAATGATGATGTATGTTTCCGTTTTGCGCCTTTGTTGCATTTCTTTGTTCCTTGTTGATGGTTTGCTGGTTCAAACTCCTTGCTGCTGTTTCAATTCCTTGTTGTCGTTTTAATTTCTTGTTGCTGTTTCAATTCCTTGTTGCTGTTTCAATTCCTGGCTCAAATGGGAGCTCTCTTCTATTGTCTAACGTCAAAGTGGTTCTGTTTGTTGTTGAAACAACGGATAAAAAGATTTGTTGATGAACAGAAGCATACTGTGCAAAAAGTGCGAAAAATCATAAAAATGCAAAAGGGTTCCTAACTTCTGACAGTCTCCTTCAGAATTATAATGAGAACTGCGTTGTATATCTTTAAGTTTTTGTTGCTAAAACAACTGAAAATAGGTGAAACAAGCTTTGATAATGAACTTGGGAAGCAAAAGGAACTTCTTTAATATCATAAAACAACAGACTATAAGCAAAATAAAAAAGAAGATGACCTTTTCCCTCCTTCCTAACAATTTGGGCACCTAGTTATCCCCTCTATTAGGTGTCCATCTTTTTCTAGGCGCCTGTGAGCTTGAGGTTGGACAGAATATGGGCTGTAATGGGTCCATCTTCATAAAGGAGGTTCTAAAAAACCTCTAGACAATAAAGAAAAAAGAGAGGAGGATTGGATTATGGATAAAAAGACAAAGATTTCAGCTACCTTTAATGAAGAGCAATTGTTCTTTATTGATGAAAATAATTGCAAACATCGGTTTGAAGAAGGCTGTGGCCCGTATCATTTTCTTCTTGGGGCTCTTTCTGGCTGTTTTTATATGACATTGAAAGAAATTGCTAACAAAATGAAAGTTTCGTTTTCTTGTGTAGAAATGGATATTAGTTGTACAAAAAGACAGAGTGCTCCTACCACAATGGATTATTGCCTGCTAAAAATAAGAGCATTTGGAGTAGGGGAAAAAGCAAAGTTTGAATCTGCATGCGAAAAGACATCCAGATACTGCTCTATTTTTCAAACTCTAAAACAAGTGGCAACAATGGAGTACGAGATAGAGTTTTTGTAGGGGAAAAATCTTTTTCAATTGTCATGGATTACTGTGATGTACCCATTTAGTGTAAATCTTGACAATGTGTCAGGTGTACTTGTAAAATTAGATAGTGTAAGACTTTATTTGTCTTCTAAAGGAGATTTTTATGAAGAAAACTCTTATTATCCTGATGATGGTATTGCTTGCTACAGTGCTCATTGTCTCATGTGAAGACAACAAAAATGACCTTACTAAAAAGAAATATAAAGTCGGCGACACAGGTCCTGCTGGAGGAATCATTTTCTACGTTAACCCAAAGGCAAAAGCTGATAGGTGGACATATCTTGAGGTTGGCAAAAGCGATATATCTAATAGTAGTCATTCTTCGACACAAGGTTCGGATTACTTTAAGTGGGGTCCAACTGTTGTAGAGTGCGGAACTGGGGAGAAAATTGGAGACGGCCTAAATAATACTAAAAAGCTTTCTGAAAAAGGTTCCAACTACCAGGCAGCCTATGCTGTATATGGTAAAGACCTTTATGGTAATAAATATAAAGATTGGTTCATTCCAAGCAAGGAAGAGTTCAATCTTTTGTATGAGAGTCTTAAGGATGGTAAATTAGAGCCCAGTCTTTTCAGTCTAGAAGCTTTTTACTGGTCAAGTTCCGAAGGCGGTGATAGCTCGGCGTTTAAAATGGGCCTTTCTGATGGCACTCTTGGTGAGGATTCACGCACCACTGAGTGTAAGGTAAGACCTGTCCGAAGGTTCTAACATATTTAACTTGCAATCATGAAAAAGATTCTGCTTTTCACTGCTATTGTTTTAGTTTCTCTCTGTCTTATAGCTTGTAAGCCAGACGTTAAGACTAAGAAATA
>CAVKHB010000118.1:0-4950 GCA_963656005.1 Coriobacteriaceae bacterium | reverse complement strand
GACTTGACCTCCATGGGTATGAGGGAGGAGGCGTCGCGGATGAAGAAGTCCATTTCTAGTGTGGATTTCTCGTTTTTGTAGTAGTAAAGGTCATAACCCTGTTTGGCGAGAGTTTCGGCAACGATATTCTCGTAGATGGCGCCTTTGTAGGTGTTGAAGTTCTTGTTTTGCCTTAAATCGGCCTGCGCTTCTTCATCCAGACTTGCAATCAGAAGCCCGGTATCCCTGTAATAGATTTTATAATCTGATGGCTTATAGTTTCCTTTTAGTGGAAGAGAAGCCTGTTCAAGGCAGTAACAGACATTAATTATTCCAGCATCTTCAAGCCATTCTACTGTACCTTGGTATTCTCTATTTCTTGCTCCAGTGCTTACTTTTGTGATTTGAAATCGCTTATTTTGCTTTGCTAGGAAGATGGGAATATGGTTATAAATGTTTTTTACTTTTGCTTTATCAAGTCCTTCTACATATTTAACAATGTCTTCTTCATATGCTGTCAGGATTTGTTTTTGAGCCTGCAGTGTGCCTGAATAGTTTTTTTGCTCACAAAAAAGCTTTACAACTTGTGGCATCCCACCTATTGTCATATATTCTCTGAAATTTTCAAGCCAGACCATGTATTCTGTTTCAGTGAAAGGTTGATTTTGCTTTAGATGATCAAAAATGGTTTCAATTTGTTCGGTGCTGTATCCTTTTGCCCAAAGGAATTCTTCAAAATCAAGAGAATTCATCTCATAATCTTGTTTGTAGCCAACGCTTACAGATGTTACTTGATTGTAATTTATTCCAAGAAGAGAACCTGAGCAAATAACATCATATTTGCCATCCTTTTTGAAAAATTTTAGGCTTGTTGTACAGTCTGGACAGACTTGCATTTCATCAAAGAGTATGAGGGTTTCATTGGGAATAAATTTAAAATTGGGATTAATTAAGGAAATTTGTTTTGTGATTGTGTCTGCTGAATAACCAGCACTAAAAATTGATTTGTATTCTGGGGAAGTAATAAAGTTGATTTCTACAAAATTTTTGTAGGTTTGAGCAAATTTTTCAATGGAATAGGTTTTACCAATTTGTCTAGCTCCTTTAATTATTAGAGGAAGGCGGTCTGGATTTCTTTTCCATTCCAGCAAAAATGTATCAATTTTTCGTTTTAGGTCCATGGTTTTAGTGTTAATCCTTTAGGTTTTCACATATTTCCAGTTAATTTTATGGTATTTATCACATTTTTCCAAGTGTTTTTGCATGATTTATCACATTTTTCAGCTTTTTTGCAGTTATGTGTGCGGTTCAGTAGACCCAAACGACCAAGACGACTGGAACGGATGGAACGGATGGGACGGATGGGACGACTGGAACGACCGCAACGACTTGAACGGATGGAACGACCCACACGACCCACACGGATTAGCAAACGAATAGAACACTTGAAACAGATTTTGAGCTAGGGGATAGGGAGGTGTAGGTCTTGCGGATGAAATGGGCGGTGATGAGGAAGGTGAGGATGTCGGCTAGTGGGAAGGACCAGAGGAGGCCGTCTAGGCCCATGAAGTATGGCATGATGATGGGCAGGAGGACGCCAAAGATGATTTCGCGGGTGAGGGAGATGAGGGTGGATTCTTTTGCCATGCCTAGGGCTTGCATGAAGATGAAGGTTCCTTTGTTTACTGTGGCCAGAATCATCATGCAGAGGTAGATGCGGAAGCATTTGATGGCAAATTGGGTGTAGTAGGCACTCTCGTTGCTGGCGCCAAAGAGGTTGGTGATGGCCAGAGGGAAGACCTCTACGATTATTAGAGAAATGGCGCCAACGATGGCCTCTAACGTGAGTATATAGCTAAAAAGTTGCTTAACTCTGTCGTTTCTGCCGGCGCCTTTGTTGTAACCAGCCAGAGGGATGGCGCCGGCGGCAATTCCTATTGAAACTGAGATTGCTATTTGGAAGAACTTCATGACAATACCAAGGACTGCAAGTGGAATTTGGGAGTATTGGGTTTGACCAAAGATGGGATCCAACGCGCCGTACTTTGTGCAACTGTTTTGGACGGCGGCCATGCTGATGACAAGTGCAAGTTGCGAGAGGAAACTCGTAACGCCAAGTGGGATGAATTTCTTTATAATTGTAAAGTTGAGCTTAAAGCACTCTTTGCCCAGCTTTATGGTTTTCATGTGGAACAGATACCATAGGGAGAGCGCGGCCGTTAGTATTTGGCCTATTACTGTTGCAATAGCAGCTCCAGCCATGCCCCAATGGAAGGTGTAAATAAATATAGGGTCGAGAATTATGTTAGTGATGGCGCCGGCAAGTGTTGCAACCATAGCAAAGCGAGGGGAGGAGTCGCTACGAATGATTGGATTTATTGCTTGGCCAAACATGTAGAAGGGAAGGCCTAGGATAATCCAGAAGAAATACTCACGGCTTAGGTTGTAGGTTTCTTCATTAACTTTGCCACCAAAGAGAGTTAAAATTGGTTCCATTAGAAGAAGGTAGAGCGCTGTTAGCACTAGGCTACTGACAATGGTCAGAACAATGGCGTTTCCTACCGATTTCTCTGCATATTCTTTGTTTCCTTCGCCTAATGAGATGCTAACAAAGGCGCAGGCGCCGTCTCCTAGCATCACTGCAATTGCTAGGGCTAGGACTGTGAGTGGGAAAACAACGGTGTTTGCTGCATTGCCGTTGGAGCCAAGGTAGGAGGCGTTGGCAATGTAGATTTGGTCGACTATGTTGTAAAGTGCACCAACAAGGAGTGAGATGATGCAGGGTAATGAGAATTTTCTGACAAGTTTGGATATTTTTTCTGTTTCTAAGAATGAATTGAGCTTTCCTTCCATTTTTTTCACCTTTAAAGTATTAGTGTTGTGTGTCGTATCGGAAGGATTACTTCTTGTATCGTGTCTGCGACATTTTTACTTTTTTTGAAATTTTTGGCAAGAACTATTAAAAGCTTTTAAAAGCCTTAAAAAGTTGGGAGAAAAGTTGGGTGAATTGATTTTTAACGGACTATAACGTATATTTATTAGAAGGTTGAGGTAGAAGTGTTTAGGTTCTTACCTCATTTGGTTATTGGAGTTGTCTATGAAAGTTCAGATATATAATACAATGTCACGTCAGGTAGAGGAATTTAAGCCTATTACGCCTAATTATGTTGGCATGTATGGTTGTGGTCCTACTGTGTATAATTATGCGCACATTGGAAACTTGAGAACTTACATTTTTGAAGATACTCTTAAGAGGGTGTTATTGCATGCAGGCTATAAAGTTAAGCATGTTATGAACATCACAGATGTTGGTCATCTTACAGGTGATGGAGATGACGGTGAAGATAAGATGGAAAAGAGTGCAAGGGAGTCTGGCAAGAGTGTTTGGGATATTGCCAAGTTCTATACCGATGCTTTTTTCAAGGATTACGATTCGTTAAATATTATCAGACCTGATGTAATCTGTCCGGCTACTCAGCATATTCCGCAGATGATTGATCTTATTCAGAGGCTTGAAAAGGGCGGGCATACCTATGTTGCTGGTGGAAATGTTTACTTTTCTATTGATACTTTCCCTTCCTATGGAAAGCTTGCAAGGTTGAACCTTGATGACCTTAAGAGTGGGGCTAGAATTGATATTGATTCCAACAAGAAAAATCCTAAGGATTTTGTTTTGTGGTTTACAAATAGCAAGTTTGGTGAGCAGGCTATGATGTGGGATTCTCCATGGGGGAGAGGTTATCCGGGTTGGCACATTGAGTGCTCTGCTATGAGTATGTATTACCTTGGTGAACATTTTGATATTCACTGTGGTGGTATTGATGCTATTCCTGTTCATCATACTAATGAAATTGCTCAAAGTGAGGCTGCCACGGGCAAGACTTGGGTCAACTATTGGATGCACGGCGAATTCCTGTTAAGCGAGAAGGGTAAGATGTCTAAGAGTTCGGGCGAATTCTTGACTTTGAGTGTTCTAAAAGAGCACGGTTTTGATCCGCTTGACTACAGATATTTCTGTTTGGGTGCTAATTATAGGACACAACTTCAATTCTCTTATCAGGGTCTTGAAGGTGCAAGGGCTGCTCGTTTAGGGCTGGTTGAAAGGATATCGGGCTTTGGAGATCTTGTTGCGGATGAGAAGGCAATTTCTGATAAGGCAAGAGATTACATGAAGCAATTCGATGATTTCGTGTGTAATGACCTTGGGACGCCGCGGGCGCTGTCTGTGCTGTGGACCTTGGTGAAGGATGAGGCCATCCCAAATGATCAGAAGCGTTTTGTGCTCAATTACATGGATGGCGTGTTGGGTTTGAAGCTCTCTGAGGTTAAGGCGCAAAAGGCACAGGAGGAATTCCCTCAGGAGGTGCTGGATTTGGTGCAAAAGAGGGCGGAAGCGAAGAAGAATAAGGATTGGGCTTTGGCCGATTCTTATAGAAATGAGATTACGCAGTTGGGTTTTGTTGTAAAAGATACTCCTAATGGACCATCTTTAACAAAAATTTAATATTTAAGGTGTAACTTTTTATTTGGATGGTTGTTAACGTTTATGGAAATCAGAAGTGGAGATGAGCTTGATTTCAGGCGAGTTTATGATGAAGTTTTTCCAACTCTTATGCGGGTTGCGTACCACGTGACCTACAATAAGGATGTTGCAGAAGATATTTGTCAGGACACGTTTATTAGATTCTATGACAAGAACCTTGTGTTTCCGTCTATGGATGACGCAAAGTACTGGTTGATAAGGGTGGCTAAGAACCTCTGTATCAACGCTGTCAAGAGGAAGATGCGTGAGACGGCCTCGCTTGAAAAGATGATGAAGGGTCCTCAAGTCAATCCGTACAAGGATGGACAGACGGAAGTGATTCTTCAGGAATCGGCTGATGCAGTGAGAAAGGCTGTGAGTCAGCTCTCTATGAAGCACAGAGAAGTGATTATTCTTAGAGAGTATGCTGGTCTAAGTTATGCAGAGAT
>CAVKHB010000117.1:0-4997 GCA_963656005.1 Coriobacteriaceae bacterium | reverse complement strand
ACAATAGCCTGAGCATTGTTGACAACAACATCAACTGTTCCATACTTGTCAACGGTAGCCTTAACAACCTCATCAACTCTTGCTCTGTCGCCAGAGTCACAAGTCATAGCAAAGCCTTCGCCACCAAGAGCCTTAATCTCAGCAATAGTCTGCTCAATAGGCTCTGCCCTACGTCCTGTTGCAACAATTTTTACCCCTCTCTTAGCAAGACAAATAGCAATACCTTTGCCAATTCCCTGTCCGGCACCAGTTACAATAGCGACTTTCTCATTCAACTGTTTCACTTTTAAATTCCTCCTAACAAAGCAAATTACATATTAAAGTATATAAAAAATCACCACTATCGCCCAGAAGTTTGCGTCATCTTCCTTATACGCATGACAAGCTCATCTGAGAGCAAATTCTCACTATAAAGCCTCCACTTCCAGTTTCCGCTGCTGGTTCCTGGCGTGTTAATCCGAGCATTTTTGCCTAAGCCAAGCCAATCTTGTAACGGCACAACCATCAAAAAGGACGAGCTTTCAAAACCACATCTAATCAGAGCCTCAAGTAGCTCTTCTTTCTCAACGCCAAGGCTTTGCATAGCCTTTGCAACAAACGGAGCATTACTTTCATCGTCAATCCAGCCCTTTAGCGTGATATTGTCGTGAGTTCCCGTAAAGCACACCGAATTATAAGGATAATGCTTGGGGTTATAATCGCCCGCCTCTCTTGGGTCAAAGGCAAATTGCAACACCTTCATTCCAGGCCACCCCGAATCCTTCAACAGCGCAATCACTTCACCAGACAAATACCCAAGGTCTTCAGCCGTAAAACGGATATTTGGAAAGCAGGAATTAAGCGTATCTACGAAGCTTTTTCCCGGGCCCTTAACCCAATGCCCATCCCGAGCAGTACTCTGGCCATACTTGACTGTGTAGTAGCTTTCCAGCCCCCTGAAATGGTCAAAGCGCAACATATCGTACAGTTTTGCCTGCGCCTCAATCCTTTTTTTCCACCAGCTATAGCCATCTTCCTTCATCTTGTCCCAGTCATAAAGCGGATTTCCCCACAACTGACCATCCTCATTGAAGTAATCCGGTGGCACCCCGCTAACATCGCGCGGCATGAAATTCTCATCCAACTGAAAGAGCTCTGGATTAGCCCAGACATCTTGACTATCCGGGGCAACATAAATTGGAATATCCCCAATTATCCCGATACCTTTATCTTTTGCGTAGGAACGCAAAGCGTTCCATTGAGAGAAAAAGAGATATTGAACAAAGACATGAAAATCAATATCTTCCTTCAACTCAACTCTATATCTCTTAAGAGTTTCTTCGTCCCTCATAAAAGCCTTACGGTCTGTCCACGACGTAAGACCCTTCATCCCAAAATGTCTTTTTAACGCAAAAAAAAGAGCCCAATCCTCAATCCAAGAGCTGTTTTCATTTCTAAAGGCTTCCACTTCATCTTTATAGCGTTCTCTACCGTTAACAAAGGCTGTGTGGAGCACTTCAAAGCGTGAGGTATAAATTGCGCTATAATCAACCTGATCTTGCCCTTGTCCCCAGTCTTTGCAAAGAACATCTTCTTTTGTTAAAAGACCTTGCTCAATGAGCATATCTAGGTCAATGAAGTACGGGTTTCCTGCAAAAGAAGAGAGCGATTGATATGGCGAGTCCCCATAACTTGTGGGGCCTAGAGGGAGAATTTGCCAATATTTTTGCCCGCTTTTTTCAAGAAAATCTATAAAATGATAGGCACTTTTGCCAAAGCTTCCAATTCCATACGGAGAAGGAAGCGAAAATATTGGCATGAGTATTCCAGAATAACGTTTTTCCATAATTAAAGAGAAATCAGCCCTTTACAGCACCTGCTGCAACACCCTTGATAATGTGTTTCTGGCAAGAGAGATAGAAGATAATGACTGGGATGATGCCCATGAGAATCATTGCCATTGTGGCACCAAGGTCAACTCTACCGTAGCTTCCCTGCAGATATTGAATCTGAATTGGGATTGTCTTGTACTTATTGATATCCAGAACAAGGTACGGCAAGAGATAGTCATTCCACACCCACATAATCTCAAGTATTGATACCGATATCAACGTAGGTTTCATGATAGGTAAAACTATCTGAAAGAAGGTTCTTATAGGGCCACAGCCGTCAATAACTGCAGCTTCTTCCATTTCCAGTGGAACACTTTTCACAAAACCTGCAAACATAAAAATTGCAAGTCCTGCTCCAAAGCCAAGGTAAATGATTGGAATAGTGTATGGAGTGTTCAACTTCAACCTATCTGCCGTAAAGGAGAGCGAGAACATCACCATCTGGAAAGGAACTATCATGGAGAATACGCAAAGATAGTAGATTACCTTGGAGATGAAAGAATTAATTCTTGAGATGTACCAAGCGCTCATGCTTGTGCAAAGAATAATCAAGAAGGTTGAGGAAATTGTTATAAAGAAAGAATATAAGATACACTTTATATATGGGTAGTTGCCTGCCGTCATTCCATTTATGAAGTTACTCAGGCCAGCCCATTCTTCTCCAGTGGGGAAGCTAAAGGTATCGGTCTTTACAAAAGTGTTAAGCTTGAAGGAATTCAGTAGCACCAAAAAGACGGGAAAAACCCAAATTAGTGCAATGACGGTGAAGAGTACTGTAAGAAGGTTGAGCCTTGTTTTTTCGCCTTTGAGAGTGGCCATTACTGCTGTACCTCCTTTTTTCTTGTGACTTTAAGTTGCAGGAGCCCAATGGCAGCTACAAGGATGAAGAAGAGAACGGCCTTTGCTTGTGCCGAACCTCGAGAGCTCTTTCCGCTCGTCATATATGTGGAATAGATATTAAGTGCAAGCATTTCCGATGCCGATACCTGTTCACCGTTGACATAGCTAATTGGTAGGCCTCCGGTGAGTGCCAAGTTCTGGTCAAACAGCTTGAAGCCGTTGGAGAGAGTAAGGAAAGTGCAGATTGTGATGGAAGTCATCACGTTTGGAATGGTGATGCGTATGAGGGTTTGCCATCTTGAAGCACCATCAATTTCCGCGGCCTCCAACATATCGCCAGGAATGGCCTGCAAACCAGCAATATAAATAATCATCATGTAGCCTATCTGCTGCCAACACATGAGGATGACAAGTCCCCAAAATCCCAGTCTTTCATCCAAGAGGATTGATGTGCCGTATTTGGATAGAACACCATTAAAAATCATGGACCAAATGTAGCTTAAGACAATGCCTCCAATGAGATTGGGCATGAAGAAAACTGTTCTAAATAGATTGCTTCCTTTCATCTTTTGTGTCAGCGCTAGGGCAAACAAGAAAGCAAAAAGATTTATCAATACTACAGATACAACTGTGTATAAAGCGGTATACCAAAAGGCATGAATAAAGGATGGGTCCGTAAGGGCTTTTATATAGTTACTAAATCCCACAAATTTTGTCTTTGTGATGATTGTGAATTGGCAAAATGAAAGATAAATACCATGTATAAATGGCCATATAAAGCCTATGCAAAAACATATAATGGTTGGTCCCATGAAAAGCGGGAACCATTTTTTAATTGGCTTTTTGATTAGATTGGAACTAAGTCCGCCCCCAGAATTTTGTTTTTTTTGGGGTTTTTTAACCGTTTTGGGTTTTGTAAGCATTTGCAAATCTCCCAAAGGAGAGGTTTAAACCTCTATACGTGACGCTACAATGCGCCAAAGCGCGAAAAAAGAAAGAAAGGAGAGGGTCGCCCCTCTCCTTTTCTCTAAGATAAACTTAGTGAGTATTCTTGTACTGTGTTGCCCAGCCCTGAACGAATGCTGTCTTAACCGCTTCCCAGTTGGCATCTGTCTGATTTGCATCATAGACGTTCATTGCAGATACAAGTCCAGCTCTCCAGTCGTTTACGTTTGGAGTATAGTTGAAAGCCCAAGTCATGATTTCTTTGCCATCTGTGACATCTTGGCTAGCCACATCAAGGAATACGTTTCCACTGGATGCTGCTTTCTTGTAAGGCATAGCACCAAATGTTGCTGCAAGAGCCTTTGTTCCAGTCTCAGAAGTGACCATCCAAACCATGAAATCCATTGTTGCCTGAATGTCTTCTTTGCTTGCATTAGCATTAATAGCCCAGCAGTTTTCTGTTCCACTTGCAAGACCAAGATTCTCTTCACCCTCAACACCACTGTAAAGAGGAATCATTGTAAGATTTGCTGGATCCAAACCATATGTTGTTGTGAGTGCACTATATTCCCAGCTACCATTCTGATAGAAGACAGCCTTCTTGGTTCCAAACTCAGCTTCAGCATCATAGCCACCTGTTGAGAGGCTTGCTGGATTATATGCGCTGTTGTTGATGTAGAGATCCCAAATGTTCTTGTAGTTGTCAAGATAAGCACCTGTGATTGTTGCAGGCTGAGGACCAGCTGTCCAGCCGTTGTCTCTTGCTTCAAAGTAGAGAGCAACGTTTGCAAGGTGACCTGAGAATCTCCAAGATGAGGAATCGTCCATTCCGCTTGAGGTGAAAGCATCAAAACCAAGTTCTGCTGCACGAGCGTGGATGTCTTCTGCAACCTTCTTAAGGGAAGCAAAATCTTTGATGTCGTCAACAGTGTAACCTGCCTTAGCAAGAAGCTCCTTGTTTACGATAATACCAAAGCATTCGTAGCAGTAACCAATTGAGCAAAGCTTGCCGTTCTCATCATAGAGGTTGTATACATCTGTGTTGAGTTCGTTAGCAATAGCTGTACCCGTGAGATCCAAACAGAAATCGCCCCATGTTGCAACTGCTTCATCGTTACCAGCGATGAAGAGTGTAGGAGCAGATGACTTTGCCATCTCTGCTGTGAGAGTATCTTCATACTTTCCGCTTGCTGCTGTAACAACCTTTACTGTAACACCAGTTTCAGCTGTGTAAGCTGCTGCGAGTTCCTGAAGAGCTGCGTCTGATTCTGGCTTGAAGTTAAGCCAATATACGCTACCTTTCTTTGCTGTTGAAGCTTCTGATGCACCCTGTGCAAAAAC
>CAVKHB010000116.1:0-5075 GCA_963656005.1 Coriobacteriaceae bacterium | reverse complement strand
AAATATCCACTTAAGGGACTAGATGCAGGTGAATTTGCCAAAATGAGAGTCGCCGGAATGCAATTTGAAATTTCGGCGTACAAGGCTCAAGGCTTGGGCCACGTTTCTGTAATGACAGCAAAGGGCTTTTTCGGTTTAATGAAAATGGAAACAATGATTATTGTACCAGAAGAAAAAGATCTTCCAATTTTCTCTTATGACTGTGTTTGCGCTATGGGAAAATGCTCTTTGTACTTGGAACTTTACAACACTCTCGTAGGAACGTTAGACGCTTCTGCCCTAGACGAGGTCAAAAAACAATTTGCAAACCTTCCAGATTTTGATCCAGGCAAGCATTGGTACGACAATATCAAACTACCGCAAAGCATTTTTAAGAAAACAAAGGAAAAAACAGAACTGGATAAAGTCTCCTCTGCCTATCTAAAAGCCTTCCTTAACTTGGATGCAGAAAACACTTCTGACGTTGAACAAAAGAACAAAAAGAGCTCTGCCTACGTTTCTGGCTTATTGGAAAACGGTGGCCCATCTACCAATGTTTTTATGAAATTTTTAGGTAAAGATAAGACTACAGACCTCTTTAAGAAGGTTTTATTTGGAACAGCGTTAAACTAAAGCGAGTTAGCGCTACGTGCGCTAACTCTAAATATCAAATCCAAAATTAAGTGTTATGCCGTAACGGAAGATGAAGTTATCTTTCCAGTTGGGAGTATATGCATCCCAAGACTGGTCTTCCGTTACCTGTCTATAGAACTTGACAAATTCGCCTGTAACATACGAAAGTCCAACAAAGCCAGACAAGGTAAAGGACGTTGAGTTAAACGAAACCAAGCCCTCTGGAATTATTGTAAGACCAGCCTCAAGATCAACAACAAACGAGTGATCATATTTTGGTGCATTGTCATCATTACTATAAGGTATGTTCAAAGATGGGAAAGAATACCACTTAATCATGTTGGTCAAAGCTGTAAAATCCCACCTCATATAGCCAAGAGAAACAGACACATAAGGTGCTACCCAATTCTTTAACGCCTCAATAGGATAGGAGTATTCAAAACCAATGGTGTCCATTACATGACCCATTTTCAATCTATATTCAACATCAGGGTCTCCATGTAGTTCTTCCTTTCTATCCGTAGGATAACCAGCAACGTAGCGGTTCTTAAGAACAATAGACCAATTGTCATTGATAGGATAATTGAGCTCTTGCTCTTGGAACTTAATGCCAATCATATTTGAAAATCCCATAGAGAGATAGAAGTTATTTTCGGCCCAAATTGTAGGATGCAAAATACTCATAACATCCACCGATAAAACAGCATATCCAAAATGATTGGTAAGTTCTGTAAAGTAATTTAACTTAAAAAACCCAGTATTAACAGCATAGCTAAGATATGGCCCATTTATATACCTAGCATAAAGTTCCATTGTGTCAGAGTCATTGTGCTCCTGCGTCCAGTTCCACCCAAAACTCACGGCAAGTATCTGACTGTACTCATTATTCAAAGAAAGAGTTGCCGTTAATTTTTCAGTAGACTCAAACCCAAACGCATAGGAAGCAACTCCACCCAAATTAAGAGTCAAACTAGAGGCCGGAAGTTGCAATAAATCAAAGTAGACATCTGCATTCAAGCCAAGATAGTAATGAAATCTAACATCCTCATAATCGTACGGCAAGTCCACCCTATGCATCTTAAATATTTTGTGTACAAGATTTTGCAAATGGTCATAGCCGGTGTAACCAGACAAGAAGAAGCCCGTCTCAGGCGAAATCTTCACGGAAACCAAGTCATTCATCTCATGCGTATAATTAAACCCAAATCTAATCTCCGTGACATCCAAGCGTCCATGATAAAAGTCATCCACGCTCGCGTCTTCCACACTCTCATCTTTTATATTCCAGCCCGTCTTCCAGCCTCGGTTGGTGATGCCATTCAAATTAGCCCTCAAATACCACGCCTGCGCCTCAATGGCCACGTGCTCCGAATACGACAACTGGTCATCATCGTTACGAGAAAGGCCATACGCGTACTTATCATTCCCTATCCCGATATTAACAGCCTTCACTGCCCACGGACTCGAACTTGCAAAAACACAGCCCAAACTTATAAGAATAAGTGAGATTACAACAGCAATAACTTTTTTCATACCTTAATAATACCAACTTTCTACATTATGAAAAAGGGCTGCAACCAACAAGATTACAGCCCTAAATTCATTTGTTGAAATTTATTCAGTAGGGAACACCTCAAGCTCAATATCACTTAAAGCATAAGATGCACATGGATGAATCCAGCCAAACTTCTTATCAGCAAGTCTTCTTCCATCCTTGTCTTCTGGAACATAAACTTCTCCGCTAACTAAACGAGAATGACACCAGCCACACTCACCACTTCTGCAATGAGAAGGAGCCTTAATTCCAGCCTTTTCCATAGTCCAAAGAAGAGGTTCATCTGAATTTGTCTTAATGGTAGTCTTCTCACCCTTTATTACAACAGTAAGATTGAAGGTCTGAGGCTCATTCTCTGTCTTAATGCGGCTATCGCCAGAAAGCTCCATTCTATAGAACTTTTTCTTAAGACCAAGAAGTTTCATCTGCTCTTTTTCATAAGCATAAAGAGCCGTAGGACCGCACAAAAACACAGAGTATTCGCCTTCAGGAGCATATTTTTTGATAAGCTCAGCAGAAACAAAACCATGCTCATAGCCTTCCTTCTCTTCATCTGACAGAACGTGAACAACCTTTACCTTGCCGTTGGATTGGTTAGCGATAGCCTCAAGTTCATCCTTTAACAGAATGTTGTCGCTAGTTCTGCTTCCATAGAGAATTGTTAGGTTAAAGTCTTCAATTCCATCCTTAATAGCACCAGCCATAGAGAAGAAAGGAGTGATACCAGAACCGCCAGCAATAGCAATAACGTTCTTAGCATCCCTTAAACCCTCATAGTAAAATTCTCCAAGTGGACCGCTAAGTTTAACCTCTGTTCCCTCTTTCCAATTCTCAAGAATATACTTACTAGCAAAGCCTGGGTTTGTAGCCTTAATGGTCAAACAATAGCTACCGGAAAGGGCATCTTTAGGATTTGAACATATTGTATAAGGCTTATTTACAAATGCGCCATCTATATCCAAAGCAACAGAAACATACTGACCCGCACGGAAATATGCAAGATTATCGGTATTCTTTTCCTTGTTCGGAACCAATGTAAAGCTCTTAGCACCGTTGTATTCCGTGACCTGTCTGACCTTGACGTACTGGACAGCTGGGTGAAGTTCGCTTGCAAGAATGTTGGCGCTGAAGATGGATTGAGGAATTGTTGCAGGGGCTGCTTCAATAGCCTTGAGTCTAGTCTTTACCTCGCCCAAGAATGGAAATGGATTAAGACCCTTAAGGCCTTTTCTGGAATAGTTATATTTCTTAGCCATCTTACTTTCCCTCCTTCATTTCTTCATAAAAATATCTTGCCTGCTCTTGTCCGGAGAGATAGGCCTGCGAGTATCCGTCCATCTGTGTTCCATGTCCTCCAACGAATCTCAAACCCTTTATTGTGTAGTCCTCTTTGTGGGCACACTGAACACGTGGGAACATTCCGTCCCACCCTGCTGGGATATAACCGTAAACATCGCCATTTGGAGTGCCAAGATAGCGCGCCCAGGTCACAGGAGAAGCTACAACAATCTCTTCAATGTGGCTCTTTAAGTCGCAACCAGTAACCTCTTCGTAGCGCTCAATACACTCACGAGCAATTCTATCCTTTACCTTGAAGTAGTCTTCTTTCTTGACATCCTTGAACGGGTCGCCCGTATAGAACTTACTGAACTGAATAAAAGCTCTATTCTCACCGGCAGCATCTTTAAGAGCGTTTGTAAGAACAGTACAGGTAATGTCCTTATGAGTATCAAGAGAATTAGAAGAAAGGAACTGCTGATGGTTATTTGGATTATAACGCATGAATGTATCGTAGTTCTTAAGACCAATTTCTTCTGCCGAAGCATCAAGACCAAGATAAACAGTAAAACAAGACTGAGCTAAACGCTGAGCATTCATCTTCTTCTTGTCATACTCAGGAACCTCGTTCTTATCAACCATCCTGTCAAAAACAACATGCGGCATGAGGTTGGAAATAACATACGGACATTCAATATACTGACCACCCTTGAGAACAACACCCTTAACCTGACCACCTTTAATATCAATCTTTTCAACAGGGGTGTTGTACCAAATGTCACCACCACATTCCCTAATTTTTGCATCAAAAGCAAGAGAAATCTCATGGGATCTGTTCTTTGCAAACCAAGGAAGCTGTGTAAGATAAACATAGGTCATGAAGGTATAAGGAGCAAAGCTCATCTCTGTAGAATCAGCAGAAACATAAGTCCAGTAAGACTCAAAAATATTTCTAGCCTTCTCTGGAACACCAATTCTCTTGAGCATTTCATCGCAAGGCTGAGGAACAAGACACATAAGATCATAATATTTAAGCATCATCTCAACCTTCTGAAGGCCTTCTGGTTCGTTGTGCCTTTGATAAAGCCACTCAACACCATCTACCAACATACGACCAAGTTCCATAACGGTAGTAATGGACTCTCTGCTTCCAGGAACAGCCTTTTCCATAGCATCAATAAAAGCTTGAACACCTGCTGGCATGCTTACATTAAAACCATCTGGGTCTGTAGCAATTGCTGCAAAGCTTTCATTTACAGGGCACCAATCAACATCAAGTCCAAAGTCGTCCTCAAGAAGCTGTCTAACAGCACCTCTCTTGCCCTCACCTTCACCTGTTCCCATTTGGCAAAGTTCATGCAAAGTTGCCTCAAATTCATAGGCCCCTCTTACAAAACTTGTTGCACAACCACCGGGAAGATTATGTTTTTCTAAAACAAGAACCTTCTTGCCTTTCTTTGCAAGCCAAAGAGCTGCTGACAACCCTCCATTACCTGCACCTACAACAATTACGTCGTATTTCTGCACGATTTTTCCTCCATTTGTTTTCTGGTTTAGCCACAATTATTTTAATAGCTTATTTTTCATAATACAATCATTGTTTTTAAAATTTTTGTTTTCTCTGGTCATT
>CAVKHB010000115.1:0-5109 GCA_963656005.1 Coriobacteriaceae bacterium | reverse complement strand
CTTTAGACAGGGTCTTGAGAAAAACGGTTATACCTTAACGGATGATCAGAAAACACAACTTCTTGAATCCCAAAAATCTAATATTGAAAGCCAACTTGGTTATACTTTGACAGATGAGGAGTTTGAATCATTACTCGTTTCTCAATATAGTCTTACTACTGAAGAGTACAAGGAATATCTAGCAAATCAGTATTTGCTTCAGTCTTATGTTTATACTGCAAAAGCAGATATGTTTGAAAATATTCCAGAGCCTACAACAAGCGAGATTGAATCTTTCTACAAGAAGAATAAGTCCTCTTTTATTAGCCAAGAGAATGTAAAACTTGCCCATATTTTCTTTGAATTTGGTGATGACAAGGCTGCAGCTCTTGCAAAGGCAACCGAGGTTTCTAACATGATTTCTTCGGGTAAGATTACTTTTGAGCAGGCTGTTGTGAATTACTCTGAAGATGCCAGCTCAAAGGATTCAGGTGGAGAAATTGGTTGGCTTCAGATTAACGACACTGACACCATGGCTTACATGGGCGAAAATTTCTTTGATAAGGTCTTTGAACTCAGTGCAGGTAAAGTTAGTGGTGTTATTGAAAGCCTTGCAGGTTATCACATTGTTAAGGTTTCTGTTCACAATGACACAAAGATTTTGGGCATTGACGATAAGATTTACCCAACAGATACAACTACAGTTCGTGAATATATTTATAGCTATCTTTATAGCCAGAATGCAAATAGCGTCTTCCAGCAGGCCTATCTTTCTTTAATTGCTGATCTTAAGGCTGAAGCCTCTATTAAGTACTTGAAGTAAGCTTGGTGGTGTTGAATGAAATCTAGGCATCTTGCTCGAGCTTTAGCTGTTCAAACTCTTTATTCTTTGGATTTTAATTCTAGAATTCACGATTGTCCTCTGCCTTACGCAGAGGGCTTTGTTGGTCATACAAAGGAAGAAGAGGAAAGTCTTGAGCCAGAGGTGACTTTGTATGCTTCTTTGATGATTAATGGAGTTCTTCAACACCTTGACGAGATTGATGAAATTATAAATAGATTTTCTTCTAAGCGAAGCATTGAAAACATTAGTATTGTTGATAGAAATATCCTAAGACTTAGTATCTATACTCTTTTGTACTGCAAGGACATTCATCCCAGCATTGTCATTGACGAGGCGGTGAAACTTTCCCAAGAATACAGCACTGAAGTCAACTATAGATTCATCAATGGCCTTTTGGACACTGTTGTGAGGTACTTGCATGATTCTGCTGAAGACAAATGAGCAAATTGCTGGGATAAGAGAATCCTGTCATCTTTTGTGTCAGCTTTTGGATTCTCTGGAGGGAAAAGTCCTTCCCGGTATGTCTACCATGGATATTGATAAAATATGCCATGATTTTATCATCAAACATGGTGGAAAGCCTGCTTTTTTGAACTTTGAAGGTTTTCCTGCTACTGCTTGTGTTAGCATCAACGAGGAAATAATTCACGGTATCCCCAAGAAAAAGAGAATTATCCAAGAGGGCGATATTGTCAGCATTGATTTAGGTATTAACCTAAAGGGATATTTTTCTGACAGCGCAAGAACCTACATTGTAGGTAGCGTTGCTCCAGAAGTGGAAAAACTCGTTAAAGTTACCCGAGAATGTTTGTACAGAGGAATTGGAGCCTTAGATAATCCACATGCCAGAATTCAGGACATTGGTGCGGCTGTTTTTGAACATGCTAATAAAAACGGTTTTGGCGTTGTTAGAGAGTACTGCGGTCACGGGGTTGGTCTTCATGTTCATGAGGATCCAGAAATTCCAAACTACGTTTGCAGGTACATGCCAAATCCTCGAATTAAGGAGGGCATGGTCATTGCTATTGAACCAATGATTAACCTTGGTACAAAGAATATCATTGACATGCCAGACGGCTGGACGGTCATTACAGCTGACCACAAACCAGCAGCACATTTTGAACATACCGTTGCCATTACTGAAAATGGCCCAGAAATTTTAACACAGATTTAGTTGTATTTAATGTTTAATGGGCCAGCAGGGCTCAGCAAAGGGGGACAGGGATGAAAGACTTTATTCCACATGACGTTATTAGAGACAGTGCCTTAAAACTTGCCTATAAGATGCACAAAGAAGATGGCTTTATTCCTGATGTGATTTACGTCTCTCTTAGAGGTGGCGTTTACATGGCCAACGTCTTTTCCGAATACTTCAAAATGATCTGCCTAAAGGAGCACAGAAGACCAGTACTTTACGCCGCCGTTGTTGCACGCTCCTACACAGTTCTTCGCGACCAAACACGCGTACAAGTAGATGGCTGGACGTATTCCCCTGAATATCTTCGCGCCGGCGATAAAATCCTTCTTGTGGACGACATCTTTGATACGGGCAACACGGTCAACAAACTGGCCAGCATCATCATGGATAAGGGCATTCCACGCGAGGACCTCAAAATAGCCGTATTTGACTACAAAGTGCCATTATACAAGGACACCGAACCACTTCCCATACAGCCCGATTACTATTGTAGACGTCATATCTTAAAGTCTCCAGCTGAAGAAACTTGGATTCACTATCTTTGCCATGAATACGTGGGTTTAACTGCAGAAGAAATTGATATGGTATTCTCAGACCCAGAAGTAAGACGTATTTTGCACGAAACTAGGGGAGATAAGGTTTAATATTTGTTGCAATTTGTTGCATTTAGGATATACTAGACTGGAGTGACGTGCTGGCGACGTCAGCTTAGCACTAAGGAGTTTATATATGTCTAAGATTGTGATTGCACTTGGTGGAAACGCATTGGGAAATACCCCATATGAGCAGCTTGAATTGGTTAGAGAGACCGCAAAGCCTATTGTTGATTTGATTGCAGCTGGAAACGAGGTTGTTATTGCTCACGGCAATGGTCCTCAGGTTGGTATGATTAATCTTGGAATGGCTACTGCTGCTGAAGCCAAGGCAATTAAGTCAGATATGCCTTTCCCAGAGTGTGGGGCTATGAGCCAGGGCTATATTGGTTATCATCTTCAGAATGCAATAGGTAATGAGTTAGTTTCTCGTGGCATTGAAAAAGAAGTTGCAACAGTTGTAACTCAGGTTCTAGTTGATGAAAATGACCAAGCTTTTTCACATCCAACAAAGCCAGTTGGAGCTTTCTATGACAAGGCTACAGCAGAAAAAATTGCAAAAGAAAAAGGTTATACCATGGTAGAGGACGCTGGTCGTGGTTATAGACAGGTTGTTCCTTCTCCAAAACCAATTGATGTTATTGAAAAGAAGGCTGTTGAGGGTCTCATTGCTCAGGGTTGTGTTGTTATTACTGTTGGCGGTGGCGGTATCCCAGTTGTTCGCAAGGACGGTAAACTCTATGGAACTCCAGCTGTTATTGATAAAGATTTTGCTTCAGAGAAGCTTGCTGAGTTGATTGATGCTGACCAGCTTGTTATTTTGACTGCTGTTGAGAAGGTTGCAATTAACTACAGAAAAGAAAATGAAGAGTGGCTTTCTGAGCTTTCAACTTCAAGGGCCAAAGAACTTGCTGCACAAGGTCATTTTGCACCTGGTTCCATGCTTCCTAAGGTTCAAGCTTGTGTTCAATTTGCAGAGAGTAAGAAGGGTAGAGTTGCAATTATTACATCTCTTGATAAGGCACTTCAAGCTCTTCATGGCGATACTGGTACAAAGATTTATCAGGACTGAGTTTTATGGAAGAGCAACTTAACTATAACATTATAGTTGGTGCAGATGAGGCGGGACGCGGCCCTTTGGCTGGTCCCGTCTGTGCTTCTGCTGTGGTTTTGCCTAAGGATTTCCCCTTTGAAATTCTTAACGATTCAAAAAAACTCAGCGAGAAACGCAGATTACAAATAGAACCTATCATAAAAGAAAAAGCCATTGCTTGGGCTATTTCTTGGGCAACACCCAAAGAGATTGATCAAATTAATATTCTTCAAGCCTCTATGCTGGCTATGAAAAGAGCCTACGAGAAGGTTTTAGTACAATTAAATCAAAAAAAGATTACTCCAAACATACTTTTAGTTGATGGAAATAAAACTCCTACCGTTGATATTCTTTGTCAGGCAATTGTAAAAGGGGATGCTAAGGTTCCAGCTATAATGGCAGCCTCAATTTTGGCTAAGAATGCTAGAGATAGGTTGATGGTGTTGGCTGCCAAAAAATGGCCACAGTATAACTTTGATAAACACAAGGGCTATCCATGCCCTCAACATAAAGAATTACTTAGAAAATATGGCCCATGTCCAATACATAGGCTATCGTTTAAATATTAGTTATTTGTCTTCTTTGTTGGCGTTCATCTTTATGAAGTCAACTGATTTTTGGAATTCACGAAGGAACTCTCCAAGATCCTCTGGAAAAATAAAAATGCTTTGGCGGATGAAACGGCCTTCGTCTGATGTAGTTTTGCTCTCAACTATATTGAGATACATATCTCCTTTGTAGTTTTCTTTAACGTTAAAAAAATAAGTTCTGTCATTTGCAACAAGCTTTGTTGAGAAAACTTCACCACGTTGACCCATAGAATCCTCCGTTATACCTAAGAAACAAAAAACCACGCCTCAGCGTGGTTCTTGGTCTTTAAGCGCCCGACGGGAGTCGAACCCGCTTCTTCAGCTTGGAAGGCTGAGGTAATACCATTATACCACAAGCGCGCGTACGAATACTTATACTCAAATAAAGGGGCAAAGGTCAAGTAGCGAATGACAAAAACCTTCACTTATGATATATTTATTTGAGTTTTTGTGAGGTAGCTGTGTTTTTAAAATCGGTTGAGCTATACGGTTTCAAATCGTTTGCAGATAGAACTAAATTTGAATTTTCTGATGGTATTACATCTCTTTTGGGTCCAAATGGTAGCGGAAAGAGTAATGTAGTTGACTCCATCAAATGGGTTCTTGGAACACAGGCACCTAGCGCAATTAGAGCAGGCAAGCGCGAAGATGTTATTTTCAACGGTACTGATTTTAGAAAGCCCATGCCAATGTGCGAGGTTATTCTAACGCTGAATAACGAAGAACATTTTCTAAACATTGACGCCGCTGAGGTGGAAATTAAGCGCCGTATGTTCCGCAACGGAGACAACGAATACTACATCAACCGCACC
>CAVKHB010000114.1:0-5114 GCA_963656005.1 Coriobacteriaceae bacterium | reverse complement strand
GCTCAGGTGCTTAGGCGCTATCTCTGATTGTGCACAGGGTTTAGTTGTTACCTCAATTAGGGCCATCTGTTGTCCTCTTCATGGCAAGGGGGCCGTTGATGTTGGAAGCATCAAGCTAAAGGTGAACGATAGCCTAGATACTATGCAATTGGCAGAAAAATTGGCTCATGGTAACTATTATAGGTCACCAAATACTACAATGCCAGGTGAGTTTACCGTGCGTGGTGAGGTCTTTGATATCTTCCCTTATGGCTCAGATTTGCCTGTTAGAATTTACTTTGATTGGGATAAGATTGAGCGCATTTGTAAGTACGAACCACTGTCTCAACAAATTTCAAAACAACTGGGTCATGTTGATATTCAAATACTTGCAACAAGCGATTCTCAAAAGATTATTCCCTGTGGAATTAAAGAGTTTATCAAGAGTTCCGATTACATAATTTTCTACGGCGATAAGCGTATTGAGACGAGCTATAAGAGTATGCAACTTGAGGCCAAGACTCTCTATAGGAAAGCCTATCAGGCAGACAGAGACGCTCTAAGGCCTGACGATATTCTCTTTGATTTTCCAACTTTTGCTCAGACTTGGCATGGTAGCATGACTGTTTTAGACCTCGCCGGCCAGTGCAGTAGTGCATTCAAGTTTGACCTTGAAGGGCCTAGGTCTTATTTTGGCAATTTTACCTATCTCAAAGAGGATTTGCAGGGTCTTGAAGACGATAACTGGGACATTGAAATTTATGCGACAACCGAGGTCCAAAAACGCCGTCTTGAGCAGATGCTAAGCGATTTTCAGAGCCTCCATTTTCACGTGGGCACACCTTCTGCCGGATTTGCAATTAGATCTAAGAGATATATTGTTATATGTGAAAACGAGATATTTGGGAGAAAGAAACAAGTTGTCAAGACATTGCAACACACACAGACATCGGTCTTAGATAGCTTTGTGGAGTTGCATGAGGGCGATTACGTGGTCCACGTTAATTATGGCATAGGCCGATTTCTCAAGATTGACCGCGTGCGCGATAGAGATTACATCAAGATTCAGTTCGCGGACAAGGAAAACCTTTACGTGCCCATTGAACAGGCCAACTTGGTGCAAAGGTATATTGGGTCTGCGGGGGAGGCTCCAAAGCTGGATAAGCTGGGTGGCATGGGCTGGGAGAATAAAAAATCCAAGGCCCGTAAAAGCGCGGAAGACCTTGCGGGGCACCTAATTCAGCTGTATGCTCGGCGCAAAAATAGTCAGGGTTATCCGTTTGCCAAAGATAATGACTGGCAGTTGCGCTTTGAGGCGGAATTTGAGTTTGAGGAAACGGAAGACCAGCTGACTTGCATTCAAGATATCAAGGACGATATGGAAAGTCCCACGGTGATGGACCGTCTTATTTGTGGCGATGTTGGCTATGGCAAGACGGAAATTGCCTTTAGGGCTGCCTTTAAAGCTGTCATGAGTGGAAAGCAGGTGGCCTTTTTGGCTCCTACGACCATTTTAGCTGAGCAACATTATAGAAATTTTAAGCAACGCCTTGGCGAGTTTCCGCTTAAGGCTGGCCTTCTAAGTCGTATGGTGCCCGTAAAAGAGCAAAAGAAGACTTTGGCTGCTCTTGCTGCTGGACAGCTAGATGTGCTTTTTGGTACGCAAAAAATAATTCAAAAAAATGTTCTCTTTAAGAATTTAGGTCTTCTTGTTGTGGATGAAGAGCAGCGTTTTGGAGCTAAGGATAAGGAGCGCATTAAGGATTTGAAGGCTAATATTGACTGTCTCAGTCTTTCTGCAACTCCTATTCCTAGAACGCTTTATATGTCTTTGTTGAAGATTAGAGACATGAGTCTTTTAACTACGCCTCCAATTTCTCGCAAGCCAATTAAGACGGTTATTGAGAAGTACGATATAGACGAAGTTGAGAGGGCTATTAGGTTTGAAGTCTCTCGTCACGGTCAGGTTTTTTATTTGCACAATAGAATTGAGAGTCTTGAAGATGTTGCTAATATGTTACGCTCGCGTATGCCAGATATAATTATTGAGACTGCTCATGGCCAAATGAGCGCTGAGCTTTTGGAAGATACCATGCGCCGTTTTGTTTATGAAGGAATTCAAGTTCTTGTCTCTACTACAATTATTGAAAACGGTATAGACATTCCTAATGTTAATACTATCATTATTGACCGTGCGGATATGTACGGGGTGTCACAGTTGTATCAGCTTAAAGGCCGTGTTGGACGCTCCGATAGAGAGGCGTGGGCCTACTTGCTCTATCCTTCCGATTATGTGCTTTCTGAAGTTGCTATTAAGCGTCTTCAGACTATCTCCGAGTTTACAGATTTAGGCTCAGGTTTCAAGGTTGCTATGAAGGACATGGAACTCAGGGGTGCTGGAAATCTCTTGGGACGTGAGCAGAGTGGGTTTATGTCGGCAGTTGGCCTTGATATGTATATTAGGCTGTTGGATGAGGCTATTGCAAAACTCCAAAATTCTAATGCCAAGCCTGAGACTGAGGTCTTCCTTGAGCTGGATTACAGTGGTTATATTCCGGATAATTATATCCCAGATCCTACTGTAAAGCTTGAAATTTATAAGAAGATTGCCTCTATTAGGACATCAAATGAGCTAGAAAGGCTTTCTGCTGAGCTTAAAGATAGGTTTGGAAATATCCCTGATGAGGTGTCGAATTTGCTCTATATTTGTGAGCTAAAGATTGTGTGTCGAACATTGGATATTTATCATATGAAGGAGCGTCAGGGCTCTGTTGTGGTGGAGTTCTCACGTATTGCGTCTATCTCAATTGATAAACTTCTTGAGATGATTCGCACCTCTCGGGGCGCTGTGACTATTGACCCTAAGAGACCTTATATTATGAATATGAAAACTGATGCTATTTCGTTGAAGGATAAGGCGTTGTTTATCCTTGAGAAATTGCAGAGACTGGTGCCGTAGGGTTTGATTGAGAGGAAGAGTATGGAAAATATCGGGATAAAAGAAGAGGCTTTAGACTTGGGTACAGGTGTGGAGAATTCTGCCCAAGGTGGTGCTTTGGAGGAGGTCTTTGAGCTGATTCCAGAGTTGAAAATGGTGGAGCATAGAGATGAGAACTCGTGGCGTGAGATTAAGAGTTATGTCTTGCGTGGACAAAGACTTAAGCAGTACCAGATTGACGCCCTCAAGGCCCATTTTTATGACTATGCTCTAGTGCATTCGTTTGAGAAGCTGGATTTTTCTCAGGTTTTTGGTAACGATAACCCCGTGGTTATTGAGATTGGTTTTGGGATGGGAGAAAGCACGGCGCGGATTGCACGGGAAAATCCAAATATAAATTACTTGGGCATTGAAGTTTTCTTGTATGGGTTTTCTAAATTGCTGGCGAACATTGCAAAAGAAGGCCTGACCAATTTGCGTATTATGCGCTATGATGCCGTGCAAGTGCTTGAGGACATGATTGCAGATGGTAGTGTTTCAGGTTTCCATATCTTTTTCCCAGACCCGTGGCCAAAGAAGCGACACCATAAAAAGCGCCTAGTGCAGCTTCCTTTTACCACGTTGCTTTCTCAAAAGCTCAAGAAGGGTGGCTATATCTATTGCGTCACAGACTGGGAGGATTATGCAAAGCAAATGCTTTCTGTCATTGAATCAACCCCAGGGATGGTTAACCCGTATGCAGGTGGTGAAGGCTTTGCACCACCACGTCCATGGCGGCCTGAGACCAGTTTTGAGCGCAAAGGCCTTGATAAGTCCTACACCATCAATGAAGTCTGGGTAGAGAAGGCGTGAAGCTGGCTTTTTACGAACGTTCTACGCGCTGTGGTATAGTACGATTTAGGTCATTTTGTGTATATGTTTCTTGACGAATTAGAGTGTGTGGCTTACTCTAGGAAAAACGCAAAACGTTTTGCGCGAAAATGGAGAACAAAGGAGAACAATCTATGAAGCTCACTATTGGTAGAGTTTTATCATGTAGAAACGAAGGCACTTATAATACTTTAATTACAGAGAACGGCTCAATAATTGTTTCTCACATGGGCGACAATATTGTTTCTGTAGAATATAAGATTAATTGTTACATAACACCCGAGCATCTTCAAAAGGCAAGCGACTATTTGGGTGGAGACTATAAAGAACAAACAATAGCTCCATTTGCCTATAATGGCTCAAAATATTCACTTAAGATAGCAAATGCGGACATTGAAGTTGATGCCAGAAATGGAAATATTGAAGTGATAAAGGATGGTGAAAGCATCTTTGGAGGTGTTTTAGGTAACAGCGACACTGTCATTTCTCACGAGCAATTTAGACTTCTTGGTCATGAAGAATCTCCCTTTGCACGCTATTCGTGGCCACTTAAAAATGGCGAGTGTTTTTATGGCTTAGGAGATAAGAGCGGGGACCCTAACCACGCAGGAAAACGCTTTAGAATGTATAATCGCGATTCCCTGGGCTATGATGCAGAGTACTCGGATCCGCTATACAAATCCGTGCCATTTTTCATCAAACACAACCCGCAAACCAACAGCGCAATTGGTCTATACTTCCCAGAAAGCCACATTGAGTGCTTTGATTTTGGCAAAGAATGTCCCATATATTTCTCCACAGATATCGTGGGAGGACCATTTCGCTACTTCATCATCCTTGGGGATGACTACAAGGACATAATTGCCAACTATTGCCTCATCACGGGAAGGCCAAACTTTCCACCGCTTTACTCGTTTGGATATCTAGGATCCTCAATGAATTACGTGGAGGCCTACGACGCCCAACAACGCATGGAAAAATTCTTCCAAGACACTGAGGACCACAATCTTCCATGCGAAGGCCTGTATGTCTCTTCCGGATATCTTAAGGCCGATGATGGTAAGAGGTATTCGTTCTTTTGGAACCGGCGCAAATTCCCTGACCCAAAGCAGTTTATATCTTCATTAGTAGAAAGAGGTTATCACTTAACTTTTAATATCAAACCCGGCATTTTGCTTACTCATCCATGGTATGAAGAACTCAAGGAAAAAGGGTATTTTGTCAAAGACAATGATGGTAATCCTATTGTAGAATTTTTCTGGGGCGGCAACGCCTCATTCATCGATTTTGCAAATCCCAAGGCTAAAGCGTGGTGGAAGAATAAACT
>CAVKHB010000113.1:0-5157 GCA_963656005.1 Coriobacteriaceae bacterium | reverse complement strand
CCTTTGGAATACTTGAAGAGCTTAAATGTTGATATAGACAGTTTGCAAATTCCAGTGTCTTTGCTTTGGACTAGAGACTTAAAGGAGACTATAGCTTATTGTAAATCTCGCAAAATTGAAGTTGTTGCCTATAGCCCCCTTGGCATGGGGCTTTTATCTGGGAAATATACCTCAAAAGAAGATTTGAAAGATGCCAGAAGTTCTCTTTTTTGCTTCCAAGAACCTTGCTATAAACCTTTCTTAAATTTGCTTGAAATCTTAAAAGAAGTTGCTTCTTCAAAGGGTGTTTCACCCGCAACTGTAGCTCTAGCTTGGGTTGCTTCTTCTGGTGTTGATTATATAATTTTAGGTGTTCGTTCTGAAGAACAACTTTTAAACAACGTTGAAGCCTTAAAGTTTCCTTTGGAAAGTGGAGAACTTGAGGCTTTAAACAAAGCGGCTTCTTCGCTAGATAAAGAGAGCCTAAAGATATGTAATAATATCTTTTCCTACAACTGGTGAGGACTGAATATGAGAATTCTAAAAGAAGAACGACAAGTTGAAATTGTAGTAAAGAAATCGAGGTTTATTGCAATTGCAAAAACCTGCTGCTCGCCAGCTGATGTCAAACGCATTGTTGATGAAACACGCTCTCAGTTTGAAGGAGCTACCCATGTGGTTCATGCTGCTGTCATGGGCAGCCAATTTTCCTATTCAGATGACCATGAGCCAAAGAACACTGCAGGACGCCCTGCCTTGGAAGTACTAAAAGGCTCTGGAATTACCAATATAATAGTTCTAATTGTCCGATACTTTGGCGGAACCCTTCTTGGAACAGGCGGCCTTGTCAAAGCCTATGGCGATAGCACAAAAGCTGTACTTGATGGCATACAAACAGAAGAGCTAGTAGAAAAAAGCTCCTTTTCCATGGATATAGGCTATGATTGCTATGAAAATACCAAGCGCATTTTGGCCTCTGTTGAAGCACAAACCACAAAAGAAGATTTTGGCACATCTATTCTTATTCAAGGTTCTTTGCCTAGTTCAAACGCAGAAAAATTAGTCCTTGCCATGGCAAATCTAACGAATGGGAAATGTAAGGTATCTATTGACAAAGATTGAATCAACTATTATCGTTTTAACGCTATGGATGGATGTCCGAGCGGTCGAAGGAGGCGGTCTTGAAAACCGTTGAGGTGCAAGCCTCCGGGGGTTCGAATCCCTCTCCATCCGTACCTAGGAGCGATGGCCGAGCGGTCGAAGGCGCTTCCCTGCTAAGGAAGTATACTGGTAACGGTATCCGGGGTTCAAATCCCCGTCACTCCGATAAACGAGATCGTAGCTCAGCTGGATAGAGCATCAGATTGCGGATCTGAGGGTCAGAAGTTCGAATCTTCCCGGTCTCAGATGTAAAAAGAGCTGTAACTTTGTCAATTTTCAGACAAGCTGTTACAGCTCATTTTTTTACAGAAAAACCTCAGACGCTTAGAATCTGTAGATGTAGCCAACTCGTGTTGTATAAATAACCAAAGATAAAGCAGCTTGAGGATATCCTTCCATTGCAATTGTAAAAAATTGTGCTCCAACTGTTGTACCACCCTCTTCTGTTTTCTGTTGATTAATTAACACACCGGCAAGAGGGAGCTCTGTTGCAATATAAATACCACTATGTTTAGCAAAATTAAACTGCAGTTTCATTGTCACATCTGCGGATACAATACCAAACTGTACACCTAACAAATCTTTTAAAAATTCTGTGTACATACCTGAAACTGACAAGCCTAGATTTAAATCTACATTATCTGATGGAATAACATCATAAGTGGCAGAAACATTTGCAGCATAACCAAGAGTGAAAGACTGACCCAACATCTTTAAAAGATTTGGTTTTTCCTCTGTTCCTGATGGATCATAGTTTTTCATTTCATTCACATAACCAATAATGCCAACATTTGGGAAGGCAGAATACAAAGTCCCTCCAAATTCCCATTGCCCAACATTGTAAGAGGCACCAATGTGTGAAACCATGTAGGAAGTTCCACCGTAGACATTTAACTTGGATTCTACACTAGCAAAAGCGGTAAAACAAATTACTAAAACAAGTATTGTGACTAAAAATCTCTTCATAAAAACTCCTTTTTTCTACCCATTCATTATTATACAACACTTGGGAGAAAAAAAGGTTCATCTTGAATCGAACAATACAATAAAGCCATGCAATTGCAATACTTGAAAGATGAATTAAGTGAGCCACCCCGCCATTAAGACCGACAATTTGGTCAAACAACTCAATTGCAATATAGACCATCACAGCATAAGGCATCTTGAGCGGGATGATGAAAAATAATAAAACTCTGGCATTTGGGAAGAAAACAGCGGTCAATAGCAACATTGCATACAGAGATCCAGAGGCTCCTACAATAATCACAGCGTAGGTTCCCATAAGCAAATAGAAAATATAGCTAATCACTCCACCTAAAACACCACAAACGAAATAAAACAACAGGAATTCTCTAGTGCCAAGTTCTCTTTCAAGCAGAGTTCCAAACATATAAAGTCCAAACATATTAAAAAAGAGATGCGAAAAACTGTTGTGGACAAACATATAGGTAAAGAACTGCCACACCCATCCCATATTAACGCATCCAGGAATTAATCCTAGCCAATAAATAAGTGGAAGCCCTTGTATACGAATATTTGCATAGTTTACAAGCATATAAACAACAATGTTTATAAGAATCAAATAGATTACTGCGTTTGAATATGTATATTTGAACTTTTTATTCAGAAAAGTGTTTTTTGACATGTCTTAAAAATAGTGAGCTAGCACTTTAACGTCAACCACAGCTCACACATAACTACATTTCTCCATCTACACCCTTTATTATCTACAACAAGTCCTTAGGCTTTCTTGTCTAAACCAATAAGGTAGATTTCAAAGCTATCTGTTCTGCATGCTTTGGGTTTGAGGGTCTTGGCTTTTACAAACATGTTTCGCATAGTTTGGAGAACTTGTTGCTGCCCACCGCCTTGGAAAATTTTGATGACTAGATTTCCATGTGTTTTTAGTTGCTCTTGAGCCAAAAGAACAACCTGCTCGGCAAGCCATTCGCTTCTAGTAGTATCTACGGTGCGGTTTCCCGTTGTCATTGGAGCGGCATCACTAATGATGGCGTCAAATGGGCCATGACTTGTAAGTTTTGCTCTAATTTCTTTTGAGAAGGCATCGCCAACGTAGGCAGTAACCGTTGGAGGCACTGGATTGAGATTCAAAGGATTAAGGTCAACACTAATAATTGTGCCCTTGCCTTTGAGAAGCATCCTATGGGTATAAAGAGTCCAGCTTCCAGGAGCCGCACCTACATCTAAAACGGTATCCCCTGGCTTGATTATGTTGTTGGCTTTCTGGATTTCTTCGAGTTTATAAACACTTCTAGCCGGGTACCCTTCCCTATGCGCTCTAAGAGTATAAGAATCTGCTGTATCTCTTCTACTATTTGCCATAACAACGTTATACCTTGTTATTGTATCTAAAGTCAAAGAATTTCAAGTTTCAATCTCTAAGACATCCAATAGGAACGACAAGAACCCCGTCTTCACGCCTATAAGCATACTTACCAACACCAATTAATACCATAAGGAAAGAAGGCTCTTTCATTTTTGTTGTGTCTATTCTTTCTCTCAAGGCTTGTAGATTTTTTGCCCCTTCATTAACAAGGTCTTCTCCTCCCAACCTTATTTCTATAAGACCATACGAACCATTTCTAAGGTGAATTACTGCATCACATTCTAGATTCGTATTATCTCTGTAATGGTAGACAGAACCGCCAAGTTCTTCTGCAAATACCCTAAGATCTCTTACACACAAAGTCTCAAAGAAAAGTCCAAAAGTAGCTAAATCATTTATTAAGTCATTAGGACCAACACCTAAGCTAGCTGTAGCTATAGACGGGTCTACATAATACCTTGTATCCGCTGTTCTAATAGCAGATTTGGACCTTAGATTAGGATTCCATGCGGTCATATCCTCCACTACAAAGATTCGTTTTAAAGCATTAATGTAAGTTTTTACAGTTTCGTCGTCTGCAGCAACATCCTTGGCAATTGTAGTATTGGGAGCTTGACTGCCCATGCTTCTAGCATAAGATTTCATTATTTTTATTACACGCTCTGGATTTTTTTCAATACCATCAGCTCTGTTGATATCAGAATGAACAACTCCATCATAATAATCAATAGCTTGTTGAAGTGCTATTTCTGTAGGAAGTCCCACAGATTGAGGCCATCCCCCTCTACACAAAAGAAAAGCTATATCATCCAGAGACAAGGAATTCTCTCCAGCAACATCAGCATTACCAGCGAACAAAGATTCTATACTTACTTCTCCTGTAGAATCCCCTGATTCAAAAAGACTCATTGGTCTCATCATTAACCAAGAAAATCGTCCAGTTCCCGAGTGTGAAATTAAGGAAGTATCTGCTGGAACCGCCGAACCTGTGAGGATAAACTGCCCCATAGTCCCTCTTTTATCCACCTCATATCTCACGTTATCCCAAAGAGTTGGAGCAATTTGCCATTCGTCCAAAAGTCTTGGAGTTTTACCTTCCAAGAGTTTTTGAGGATTAATTCTTGCCATTCGTAAGTTTTGTTCTTTGGATATAGGTTCGTCAACCCTGAGGATACTTCCTGCGTGCATGCTAGCCGTTGTAGTCTTTCCACACCATTTTGGACCTTCAATCAAGACGGCGCCTTTTGCGGCAAGCTTTTTCTCTAGTAATGTATCAACAATCCGTGCTCTATATTCTTTCTTCATACAGGCATTATAATTCATTTTCGGAAGATTGTAACGAAATTTTTCGGAAGATTGTAATTTCTAAAACTGTTCTTGTGCTGTTACTACACAAACGAAGCCGGATTTTTCATCTTTTGTGTAGTTTCACCACAAAAGAGCCTAGGTTTTTCACTTTTTGTGTATAATAAGGAGACCTTCGCCTCGCTGGTCTTGTGATAAATCTATCTGTTGAACTGCTCGTACTGAACGGTTATTTGCCATAGCAAAAGAAATATTCTGGAAAAATTGTATAGCCGGAACACCTGATGCAACCCTCTTTGATGTCAGAGTCCACTTTGGCCTTCATTGCAACCAAGTCATCGTAGACCATGCGAAACCTCTTATAG
>CAVKHB010000112.1:0-5249 GCA_963656005.1 Coriobacteriaceae bacterium | reverse complement strand
CGGCAATAACAAGAACCAAAATAATTATAAGTTTTGGAGAGAGGTTGAACTTCTTTCTATATGAGCCACCGCCTCCGTAATTATTCTGGGGATCCTGCTGGTTTTGGTTGAAATCAAAAGCCATAAACCCTCCCTAGGATAATGTTCCTAAGAGGTTTTGAAAAACCTCTAGTTAAAATCTATAGGCTTCAAAGCGAAGGGTCAACTGAAATTGAAGAAAGAATTATAGAAGCCTCACTAAAGCTTCCGTTTTTATACTCTAATTGAACCATTCCCTGGGCTGTGGTAGTGCCATTGACACTTAACGAGACCAAAAGACTACAGGAGTCTCCATCGTTGATATCGCTTTTGTCATATCTCAGAGAAAATTGCAACGGAAATCTTTGAAGATTCCTAATTCTTTGGTGTGAAATCTCTTGAATAGTACCCGTAGTACCATCGGTCTTGAGAAGAGAGATATCAAGGATGTCGTTAGTGCTTGGGAAGTAAAAGCCAGCTCCGTAGCGGATGCTGCCCGTGATGATTTTGGTGGTATCTTCTTGCACCTCAGGCACTTCCAAGCTGAATTTTTCTATCAGCGTCACCGTTGACGTGCAAGAAGTAAAGCACAAGACACAGAGGAAAAATACAGCTAAGGTAAAGAGAAAACCACGTTTCATTCCAGTTCCAAATCAACTGCTAAACAAACCAATTCAAGAAAAATTACAAAGGTTTTTGCAAAACTTCTACACTTCTGGCGAAATTGTTTCTTCGTAGTGCTCCGTACCAAGCGACAAAATGCGGGCAATGTGGTCATCATTGAGAGAATAAATGACATTTTTGCCATCTTTTCGCCAACGCACAAGCCTCGCCACCCTAAGCAGCTTCAAGTGCTGACTGGTAACAGACTGCGAAATTCCAAGCGAAGACGATATAGCATTCACGCTCGCCTCGCCTGCTTCCAGCATATAGAGAATCTTCAAACGGGTGGGCTCGCCAAACACCTTGAAGAAATCGGCAATGTCAACAATCTCCTCTTCTGGGAGACTTTCAAAAGTCTGGTTGTTTTCGTTCACAAATAAGGATTATACTTCAAAAAAAGTTATCTGAAAAGTTTCTGGAGGAAATATGAATATAGGATGGATAGGAACTGGCATCATGGGAACCAGCATGTGCAAACATCTCATGGAAGGCGGCAACCGCGCAGTAGTCTACAATCGCACAAAATCTAAGACCGATTCCCTTGTGACCCTAGGCGCAACTTACGTAGAGAGCCCAGCTTTGGTAGCACAAAATTGCGACGTGCTCTTTACTATGGTAGGCTTTCCACCAGATGTAGAAGAAGTCTATTTTGGACAAAATGGAATTTTTGCAGGCCTTGAGAAAGCTAATAGTTCTTCAAGTTGTAAGCCAATCCTTGTTGATATGACCACAACAAAGCCATCTTTGGCAGTTAAAATATATGAAAAAGCTAAGTCCATAGGTTGTGAAGCACTTGATGCCCCAGTCTCAGGTGGAGACTCGGGAGCAAGAAACGCAACTCTTTCCATCATGATAGGCGGAGATGCCTCAACCTTAGCCAAAGTTGAGCCTTTGTTTCAACTCATGGGCAAATCCATTGTTCTTGAAGGCGCAGCAGGTGCAGGCCAGCACACAAAAATGGCAAACCAAATTCTAATTGCAGGAACCATGGTTGGACTATGTGAAGCCCTAGCCTACTCCCAAAAAGCTGGACTTGATTTAGAAACAATGGTTGCAACCATTTCAAAAGGAGCTGCCGGTTGTTTCTCCCTAGACAGCTATGCCCCAAGGATCATTAAAGGCGACTACGCCCCAGGTTTCATTGTTGACCACTTTGTGAAAGACATGAAAATTGCCATAGAAGAAAGCCATCGCATGGGACTTAAGCTCAAAGGCCTTGAGCTAGTTGAATCAATGTATGAAGAACTCAGTGCAAAAGGCTATGGAAAGTGCGGAACTCAAGCTCTAGTAAAAGTCATAGGGGACGACTTTTAATGGGCAAAAAAGACAAGGCCGTTGATGGAATTAACTCAACAGCTGGCAAAAACAACAAAAATCTCTCTGGTAGTGAAAAATTTGATTTGTACTACAGTGAAATTTACGGCTCACGTTGGCCCACTTTAAAAGAAGCCTTGTTATGCGAGAGCAAACCCATCTCATTAAGCGATAACTTAGCCTCCCCCTACTACATGGATAAAGCCTCCATTTTGGCAGCCTCTATACTTCCTATTACGGAAAACAATAAGGTTTTAGATATGTGTGCAGCCCCCGGAGGCAAAACTTTAGTGCTTGCAATGAAGTTAAATGGGACTGGAAAGCTTGTTGCCAACGACCGCTCTGCTCAACGAAGAACTAGGCTTGCCAAGGTAATTAACTGCTGTCTTTCTGAAAATCTAAGACAAAATATTACCATTACAGGCCACGATAGCACCACTTGTTCCTCTGAGCGCCACGTCTTAACAGACCCCTCTGCTCTCTCAATTTGGAGCCCATCAAGACCAAAACATCTTGCAATTCAACAATTTGCCATGTTAGCTGCCGCCTTAGATGCTGCCGTTGATGGAGGCTATATTCTTTACAGCACCTGCTCCATCAATCCAGTGGAAAACGAACTTGTCATTGAAAAACTTTGTAAAAAACGTTCTGGCCTCTTTGAAGAAGTTTCTATAGAAAAAAATACTCCCAAGGTGGCCTCTGTCAGTGAAAAGCGCCCACATGGAAGAATAATTCTCCCAGATTCTTATAATTCCTGTGGCCCACTTTATTTCTGTCTACTAAAAAAACTAGGAAAATCTATATGAAAAGTGTAAATGTTGCCATAACAAAATGCGAAAGCTATAACTTTGATGAACTATATTCTGCCATAGCACTAGCTGCAGAAAAAGGCTCAATGCCAAACGTCCAAGGCAAAAGCATCTTGCTTAAGCCAAACATTCTCTCTGACGCTAAACCAGAAGATTGCATTACCACAAATCCAGAATTTGTCCGTGCAGTCATTAGATTATTAAAAAAACAAGGAGCTTCTGAAATCTACGTGGGAGACTCCCCCGGCTTACAGAACCCTAATTTCCAAGCCAAATTCTGTGGCATACATTCCATTTGTGAAGAAGAAAACGTTCACTGGGAAGATTTTACTCTAAACCCAGTAAAAAAACATATCCAAGGCACAACGCGCAAACTCTACATGGCTAACATCATTGATAAAGTGGATATGGTATTCTCCCTTGCCAAATTTAAGACGCACCAACTAATGTACACCACAGGAGCGGTGAAAAACCTCTTTGGAACAATTCCGGGGCTTCACAAGAGCACCTGTCATGTAAAATGCCCCAACAGAGAGAGCTTTGCCCATCTCATTGTTGGAATTGAAGAAACAGTTAAACCCTCTTTCGCGTTCATGGACGCGATTATCGGGATGGAAGGAGCAGGACCGGCCAACGGAAATCCAAGAGCAATTGGCCTTGTCATGGCCTCAACCAGCTGCATTGCCATGGACTACGCTCAAGGCCTCATTATGGGCTATGACCCCCATGACCTGCCCATCATCCAAGAAGCCTCCAAGCGCCATATTCTGCCCTCTGAGATAAATTATCCTCTGTTAAAAGCCCAGGAAGTGGTGGTTCCTAACTTTGTAAGGATTCCTATCTGTAAGAAAACCCACTTTGTTAAGAGCCTAATTATCCCATTTTTAACCCGTTCGGCCCAAAAGGAGGCTCAACGAAACGAGCCAAAACCCATCTTCTCGGACTCGTCTTGTATCCGCTGCGCCAGATGTGTTAACATTTGTCCTGCAAAGGCATTAACTATGGAGCCAATGGAAAATCCGGGCATTAGTAAGTACTCCAAACATATAGTTGCAGATTACTCCAAATGCATCCGTTGCTATTGTTGCCATGAAATGTGCCCAGCTAACGCAATTACAATTGAGGCCGCTGAAAAGCCCTCAAATAAAAGGAAAAAATGAAGATGCTCAAACACTACCTTCTAATGGCACTCTTAAGCATTCTCCCAATATCGGAGCTCAGAGGAGCAATCCCCTACGGATACCTCAACGGCATCCCCCTGTATCAATGCTTCCTCTTAAGCGTCTTTGTAAACGCCATGGCCCCTCTTTTGGGCTACTTCTTCTTCAACACCTTACACAAACTTCTAGACAAGTGGCCCGCCTACCACCGTTTCTTTGAACGAACCATAGCACGCTCCCGCGCCAAGGTTGGCCCCCAAGTAGAAAAATACGGCCTCATTGGCCTCATGCTATTCGTAGCCGTTCCCCTCCCAATGACCGGCGCCTGGACCGGCACCATTGGCTCCTGGGTCCTTGGCCTAAACAAAAAGAAAAGCGCCCTCTCCATCCAGGCCGGCGTCCTTATCGCTGGCATAATCGTAACCCTCGTCGTCTACACCGGCGCCGGCATAGGCAAACTCTTCACCACCAATGTAGCTATATAGGGGACGTGAGGGCTTGTGGTGCTTTGGGTTGTGGCCGTGGGGGGCTGCACCGGTTACACTGGTGATAACATGTGTGCCGCTGGTGTGCCGCTGGTGCGCCGCTGGGGCGTCATCCACAACCATGTTCCCTCCTCCTGAGCCTTATTTGTGCTGAACTTTTAATTTTATTGTTGTGCATTTTAGACCATATTTCTAGCATATAAATTTTTTACTGTTCCTATATAATTTTACTATAGCTTTTATATCTCTTTGCTATCTTTTCGCTATGTTCTTCTAGAATCACGTTTGCTATGGTTTGGAGCTCCTTCATCATTTGCTCCGGCACTGAAACACTTGGGACAGTTGGCAACACTAAGACGGTGGGCATACTTGAGATAACTTGAACGGATTGAACGACTGGAACGACTTGAACGACTTGAACGGATGGAACGGATGGAACGACCCACACGGATGGAACGAATTGTGAACGGTTAGAACGATTGGAACGACCCACACGACCCATACGACCCATACGACGTAAATAGATTAGCGAACAGTTGACACAGTTTGAACAGTTCACGCCATGCCTGCTCACGAATCATATTTCAGCCCACACTTTGTGCTAGACTTGCCACACCGCTCACACTTTGGGCTACACTCGCTACACTTGCTACAAAACCCACACTTTGGGCTACACTCGCTACACTTTGGGCCACACTCGCTACACCGCCTACACTTGCTACAAATTACCAGCCTGCTGCAGCCTAAATCTGTTTCAAGTGTTCTATTCGTTTGCTAATCCGTGTGGGTCGTGTGGGTCG
>CAVKHB010000111.1:0-5252 GCA_963656005.1 Coriobacteriaceae bacterium | reverse complement strand
ATGTAATACATTGCAGCTTCATCAGTTGATTCAGTTTCAATTAAGGTATATTCACCACTTTGGCGGAAAGATTGCATGTTGGAAATTGTTACTTTAAGAGCTCCGGTTGAGTCAAAAAGTCCAGTTGTTCCGTTCTCATCGCCAACAATTAAACCGTTACTAAAAAGATGGTTGCACTTTAGGTTTTCATTTATAACGCCAACTTTTGTGCCGTCTGCATTATACTTAACTACCTTTGCATCATGTCTGCAAACGAGAAAGGTTCCATCTGAAAGAAGGGCAGCATAATCTGCCTTAGTGCTGGTATTTGAAAGATCAATTAATGCAGTTTCGTCACCAACACGGATGATAGAAGTATCGGTTAAAATATAATGATGGCCATCATAGTAGCCGAGATATGACTTGATTTTGGTTCCAGATTCCTTGGTGGAGGAGGCAATTGCAGAGTGGATGCCGTCTTGTGCGTCCAAGTTGCAAGAGCAAAGCAGAGCGCAAATTGTTAGAATAAGTGCAAAAAAGAGTGTTTTTTTCATGTGGCCTCCTAGTGTCTGTATGAGACGCAAAGTGTAAGTGGAATCATGCCAAGAATGGAATTGTCCTGATATTTGTTGTAGGAGCTGTTCTTGGTGTAGATTTCTGCCGTGGTCATGATGCCACTCTCAAGGCCGAGGCCCCAGGAATCGGTAATGTAGAACGTTGGGCAGACCGTTAAGCTGGCATAAGGGGCAAGATATTTGCCCGTGTCGTATTTGATGAATGCAACACCCACGTTGGCAGAAAGGTTTAAATCAAACAAGCCAGTTTGTACTGGTATGTAGGTGAACTTGGCTGTAATTGGTACAGTTGTGTAGAGTGATGGGGTGAGAGAATTGATGAATTGATAGCCTAATTCGCCACCAATTGCAAAATTTTCGCTCAAAAAGCCCTGATAGGATATTGAAGCTATGCCTCCAACCTTTTGCATGTGAATGTTACCAAAGGTTTGGTTACGGCTTGAATCGTTTAAGAAACTTAAAAAAGCGGGGAAGTCTACACCAGCTCTTATGGAGAAAACTTGGTCGCCTTTGTCATAGTAGGTAGAACTACAAAAGGCTGTACTGACGCAGAGTACCAATAAAACTACAATTAAAAGTGTACTTTTTTTCATGTTCACCTCAAGAAAGAGGTTTTTGCTATGCAAAACCTTCTCAATATTAGCAATTAATTTGCCGTTGATAAACTAAAAACACACACAACTTCATAAGATTACATTGGTTTTTGCAAATTAGTTAGCTTTTGTGTATAATGGCTAGAGCCTAAAACTGCAAAGCAGGCTTTAGTTGGAGGTGTGACGCATTGATTTTATCGGGTAAAGAGCTCAGCCAAATTGTAAATGAGCAAACTTCTAGATTGTGTTCTGCTTTTGAGGCTCGGTTTTCACGAAAGCCGTGTCTTGCTGTCGTGTTGGTGGGGGATAATCCTGCAAGTCAAACATACGTTAAGGGCAAGAAGAAGGCTTGTGACCAAATTGGCATTGAACATTTGGATTTTACTTTTAATAACTCTTTATCTGAAAAAGAACTGTTGGAGACGGTTAAGGCTTTGAATGAGAATGAAAAAGTTGATGGTATTCTTGTTCAACTTCCTCTTCCACCACAAATTGATGAAGTTAAGATAATCAATTCTATTGACCCTATTAAAGATGTGGATGGGTTTCATCCTGTAAATATTGGTAAGCTCCTATTGGGCCAAAAGGCACATGTGGCTTGTACTCCAAAAGGGATTTTGCGCCTTTTAGACCATTATCATATCCTTACCGATTGCAAGGATGTTTGTATTTTGGGACGTAGCAATATTGTTGGAAAACCAATGGCTGCTCTTTTAATGCAAAAAGATCGTAATGCTACTGTTACAATTTGTCATTCATTGACTCCTGATATCGTTCCGTATGTTAAGAGAGCAGATATCTTGATAAGTGCTGTTGGCCACACAAATGTGGTGACTTCTGACATGGTAAAAGATGGCGTTGTGGTAATTGATGTGGGGATGAATAGGGTTCCAGATGCCACCAAAAAGAATGGTTATGCGCTGAAAGGGGATGTGGATTTTGCTGCGGTGGAGCCCAAGGCTAGTGCAATTACCCCCGTTCCTGGTGGAGTTGGCCCAATGACTATTGCAATGTTGATGGAAAATACCGTGTTGGCTGCTTGCGATATCAAGGGTATTGAGGCTAGGGATCTTGTGCCTAATCTAGAGTTTTAAGTTGTTGGAGTTTATAGATGAAAAAGTTTTTTATTGAGACCTATGGCTGTCAAATGAATGTTGCCGAGTCAAATGCTGTTGAGAGTGCTCTCTTGGGGCAGGGTTGGGAAGCTGCTAAAACTCCAGATGAGGCTGATTTAGCCATTATTAATACTTGCTCTGTTAGAAAAAGTGCTGAAAATAGAATTTGGGGTCGTCTTGGTGCCTATACTCATGTAAAAAGTGAGAAGGCAAAAAAAGGTGAAAAACTTGTCTTAGTTCTCACTGGTTGTATGGCTGATAGATTAAAAGAAGAAGCTAAAAAAGATGCCCCACAAATAGACTTTGTTGTTGGAAATAACGATAAACTACGGATTTTGGACATTGTTGGTGATTTTAAGACTCCTTCTGAAAGTGAAAAATATGTGTTTACTAAGGCATATCATAAGGACGGCGAATTTGCTTCTTATGTGCCAATTATGAATGGTTGTAATAATTTCTGCTCCTATTGCATTGTCCCTTATGTTAGAGGCCGCGAGGTTTCTAGACCTGTTGAAGAAATTCTTCAAGAGGTTAAGTATTTGGATTCTGTTGGGGTGAGAGAAATTACTTTACTTGGGCAGAATGTGAATTCTTATGACTGTAATGGCATTCATTTCCCCGAACTATTAACCAAAATTTGTAGAGAATGCGACAATATTCAATGGATTAGGTTTGAAAGTCCGCACCCTAAGGATTTTTCAGATGATCTCATAGAAGTCATTGCAAAAGAGCCTAAGGTTGCAAAACATCTTCATATTCCTATGCAAAGTGGAAATACAAGAATCTTAGAGTTGATGAATAGGCGTTATAGCAGAGAAAAATATCTTAATCTTATTCAAAAGATTAAAGATAGAGTGCCAGAGGTAACCTTTGCATTGGATGTTATGGTGGGTTTTCCTGGAGAGACGGAAGAAGAGTTCCAAGATACTATTTCTGCTATTGACCAGGTTGGATGTATTGAGGCCTATATGTACTACTGGAATCCTAGAGAGGGCACTCGTGCATGCTCCATGGAAGGCCAGCTTTCTGATAAAGAAAAGCAAGAGAGACTTCAAAGATTGATTGATTGGCAACTTGCAAATGCTGCTAAGCTAAAGAGTAAGAGGGCACATGGTGTTCAGAGAGTTTTGGTAACTCAAGTCTCTAGGGATAACAAAAATCAAATGCTTGGGCGTAACGAGCATGGAGAGATGGTTGCAATTAATCTTTTAAAAAATGATAAGGCGGAGACAGCTCAAACTGGCTCTGTTAAACCGGGCGACATGGTCAATGTACAGTTTAAGCTTCTTAACGGTAATACGTTCGTGGGCGAACAGGTTTTATAATGACAGATCTTGAAAAATTCGTAGATTTAATTGAAAAAAGCCACTACATGACAGTCTTCACTGGCGCAGGCGTTTCTACCTTAAGCCATATTCCAGACTTTAGAGGCCCTCATGGGGTGTACTCAGACCCTTGGCAGGGCATGGATGTAGAGGAAATAATCTCCTTGAGTTTTTTCAGAAAGAACCCTGAAATCTTCTACCAGTGGGCCAAGGATGTTTGGTACCACCTAGAGGACTACCAGCCAAGCATTGTCCACAAATGCTTGGCCTTGCTTGAGCAAAAAGGCTATCTAAAAGCCCTCTACACTCAAAATATCGATATGCTTCATCAACGCGCTGGCTCCAAGAACGTCTATGAGGTGCACGGAAGCCCCCTCGTCCACCATTGCACACGCTGCAACGCCAGCTACACCTACGACGAGATAGCTCCAATAGTACGCGCAAACCAAGTCCCGCGTTGCACCAAATGCGGCGGCGTCATAAAACCAGACATCATCTTTTACGAAGAAAGCCTCAACGAACATGTCCTCAACAGCGCATGGCACGACTTTTCCAAGACCGATTTATGTGTGGTTCTGGGTTCTTCTTTGGTTGTACAACCAGCTGCTTCCTTTCCAGTAATTGCAAAGCGAAGTGGAGCTGACCTTGTTATAGTGAACAACCAAAGCACGGGTTTGGATCATTATTGCACAGTCCGTTTAGACGACCTAGAAACTACCTTTAATGCTTTATACAAACACTTTATGGACTAAAACTTAGGTCAAAATATCTTGCATAAAAAAGCCCAATTATAGTATTTTAGTCGCTTGGATAAGAGTATATGATTACGAAAAACGATAAAATTAGAAACATTGCAATTATTGCGCACGTTGACCACGGCAAAACCACCCTTGTTGACGCACTTTTTCGCCAAAGCGGAGTAGAGTCCAAGGGCAATCAAGAAAGAATTATGGATAGTGGTGCCATTGAAAGAGAACGAGGTATCACAATTAACGCAAAAAACTGCGCTATTCACTGGAAAGGGGTCAAGATCAACATTATTGACACTCCGGGCCACGCCGATTTTGGTGGCGAGGTTGAGCGCGGACTTTCCATGGTAGATGGCGTCATCCTTCTTGTTGACGCTGCTGAGGGGCCACTTCCTCAAACCCGATTTGTATTACAAAAGGCTCTTGAGAAAAACCTTTCTGTCATTGTAGTTATAAACAAGATTGACAGACAGGATGCAAGGCCAAAAGAAGTTCTCAACGAAGTTTACGATTTACTCTTAGAACTGAAGAATGATGAAAGTGTTTTAGATGTTCCAGTCTTCTATGCCAATGGAAGAGCAGGAGTTCTTTCCTCAAAGTTAAATGACCCAGAAGCTAAAAACATTTTCCCACTGCTTGATGCAGTAGTAGATTACATTCCAGCTCCAATTTATGACAACGAAGAGCCTTTCCAAATGCTGGTAAGCGATCTTTCTTATGACGATTATCTTGGCCGTTTGGCCGTTGGAAAAATCATAAATGGAAGTGCAACAGTAAATGATTCTTTAGTTTGTATTAATGAAAAAGGACAGCATGTTCCACTTAGAGTCACTAGATTGCAACTCTATGATGGGCCTAAATTTAAAGAAGCCCAATTGGTTGAGCCTGGAGATATAGTAGTGCTTTCAGGCATTGA
>CAVKHB010000110.1:0-5253 GCA_963656005.1 Coriobacteriaceae bacterium | reverse complement strand
CGCAAGCGGTAGTGACCACTACACTCTTTTGGCTGTCAGATGGGAAGAAGATGCCCTTTGCGGTCTTTATGATCCAAACGGCTTTGGACAGGGAGCTATGCTTGAAACCATCTATATGGCAAACGGCGCTCCATATAAGAGAGAAGATGGCAAAACAGTCTATGGCGCTGATTTTAAGAGCTATATAGGCTTTTTGACAGCAAGCAAGAGAAACATTGCTGGTATTGTAAACATCAATGATTCTCACAAGCCAACTGCTGCCATGATTGATGAAATGCTTGATGAATGTTTTGCAGGAACCAACGGAACCACTTATATCTATGGCCACCCAAGAGCTCTGAGAATGCTCAGCGATATCAAGGGTAGTGCCATTAGAATGACAGTCAACGATAAGAGCTACAACCGCGATATTGCTGACTGGGGCGGTGTGAAGCAGCCCTAAGTCTTTCTTAAGGAGGTAGATGATGGCTATTGATTTTTCAAAATTTATTCCAGCAGCCGATTCTTGGTTTGTGAAGGAAGTTGATCTTCCAAAAAACACAAGTGCTGACTCTGCAGTAAAGAACGTTGGAGAAGGTGCTATGAATAGCTCTCTTGTCATTTATGCAAGAGCAAGCGAAGTAACTCTTACTTCAGGTAAGAAGATTACTCTCACAGTTAAGACTTCTTCAGATGAGTCCACTTGGAAAACTCTTCACACTGAAGAGATTACAGGAACTCCTGATGGCCTTGTTATGGACTACGTCCTTCCACCAAGCTGTCAGAAATCTGTTAAGGTCACCTATGAGACAGATGATGCCTCAGCTGTAGGAAAATTGGATATCTTTATTGGCTACATCCCACGCTAATAAATATATAGAGAATGTGTTTGAGGGCTTTCTGAGGGCTTTTGCCTTTGGAAAGTCCTTTTTTATGGGTATGAACTCTCCTTTTTTAAAAAAGCTAAAATCAAAGCATGATTATCACACTTGAAAAATATAAGGAGCTTACTGGCCTTACTACCAGCGAGCTGGATACAAGAATAAGCGCTCTCATTCCAGTTATAGAGGATGATTTTCTCTCTATAAGAGGCAAGGCTTTTGATACTTCTGAGGAAGGCTCTACTATCTATCCAGAAGGAAGCACTATGGTAGCCTGCGAGATGATAAGCTTTAGGCTTTTGACCTTAAAAGGTTCTGTGGGTGTAACCAATGAATCTATTGGAGACTATTCTGTAGGTTTTTCAAGTGACATGCTTTTAGGTTATCCAAGATCTACTGTGCAAAAGATAAGACGTTATGCGAGGGTAAAATGAGTATTGAACGCCTATTTAACAAAAGAGCAGTGATTTTAAGGCACGTTCCGGCAGACCCCTCTTGGGGCTCTTCTGATGTTTATGGGGAGGAAGAAGATGTCCCTTGCCGCATTAGGGCAATCTCTGGAAGTGAGTATAAAGATGGCAAAGTGAGAGCTGAAGCTACACACAGAGTTTATCTTGCCTGCCAAGTTAATCTTAATCCGGCTGACATGATAAGGATAGACGATATTGATTACGATATTTTGCCTCCAATAAACAACGCAGGAGGCTCCATGGACCATCATATGGAAATAGATCTTAAGGAGCACATGTGGTAGCAAATATTGTTTTTAATGACGGCACAAAGGCTGCAATTGAGCAAATAAAGAAAACACGCGACGTAGCTTTGATGGAAAGTGCAATTGTTATGGAAGGCAATATTGCGCTTCGCTGTCCTGTAGATACTGGACACTTACGACAGAGCATAGGACGTAAAGTACGTCTTTATGATGGTGTGTCCGGAGAGGAGAAAAATGATGGACTTGAAAGCTATCCGCCAAACGAAGGTGAAGCTTACGTAGGAACCAACGTTGAGTACGCACCTTATGTGGAGTATGGAACTAAATACCAAAGAGCTCAATCTTACATGAGAACTGGAGCTGTAGCCTCTGAAAAGGCTATAGCAAGTATCTTTCAAAATAGGCTCGGTAGACCTGTGACAGTAACTAAAGTTGAGGAGAAAAAGTATGGTGTTTGAAAAAGATTTTCTTTCATTACTACAAAATAAAATCCAAGACTTCCCTATTTACTATCAAATGGCACCGCAGGGCACCAAGGAGCCTTTTGGAGTGCTTCAGACTGTAACGACAAGTGGAGCAATAGAAGTTGGAGTACAAAAACCTTGGATGCAACTTGATATCTACACTAAGACGCAGTTTGACGCTGTAGAGACAGCAGAAAAGGCTTTAGAAGCTATCCAGTTTTACTGTGGAAGAAAAGGCGACACTCTTTTTGAAAGTGTCATTGGAGAACGCAAGAGCTTAATAGAATGCGAGGACGGCACATGGAAGGTGCCGCTTGACATACGATTTTATTGTAGGAGGATACAATGAGTAGTCAGTACAGTGCAATTCACATCCCAGCAGGGTGTGATGTTTATGTGGGAGACTCCGTGGAGTCTTTGGAAAATGTCGGCGTCATTCCTATGGATGCAGACTCAAAGATTGAGATTACTTACGACAGATCTGTTGTACAGGGCTCAAAGAAAGAGGAAGTTATTACTTCCATCAGGAACATGAAGGCTGAAGCTTCAACAGAGCTTTACCAGATTAGACTTCCTATTATCAATAAGCTTGCAGGCGATGTCATGAATGTCACAAGCGTTGCAGGAACAGCTGCATCTGGTAAGACCTTCACCATCGCTAAGGGCTTTGAGAAAGGCTGTCTATACATCCTTTCCGGCCAAAATGCAGACGGAAGTGCCCCAACTGTTAGCACAGTTAAGCAGGGAACTACTGCTCTTACTGCAACTGATTACACCTTGGCTAAAGATGCCTCTGGCCGTTATGGTATTGTTCTTACCTCTTCCGGCTCTGCAGACACCACTAAGGACGTAGTTATCACTTATAGCTACACTCCTGCTGCGCATTACAAGGTAACAATGGGTGCTGCCACTGTTGATATCAAAAAGCGTATTGTTCGCTTTAGCAAGACAGTTGATGGCAAGCTCTTCCAGGTCACCCTTTATAGTGCAGCCATGAGTAACGGCATTACTCTTAGCTTCCCGGGTGCTGATGAAGAGAATCCAGTAAGTATTCCAATTACCTTGGAAGGAAGCCTTGATACATCAAGAGCAAGTGGCGACCAGCTTCTTGAAATCATTGATGAAATTGGAGTGGCCTAATGGATAGGATTTACGACCTTAACGAAAGGCGCAAGTGCGTCACAGCGGTCTTAAATGTCTCTGATAAAGAATTTCGCATCTCCCGTGTTGTCACGGGAGTGCGAGTATTGTATGCCAATTTCTTAACCCAGATGGGTGAAATACTCAAAGAGATTAGCACACTAGATGCTCAAAGCGCAGAGCCAGAAGAGATTAAAAACGCTATAGCAAAAGCAGAGGCGTTTAAGGATACAAGAGAAGAGACAACAGAGCGTTGCTTAGAGCTTCTTTTAAGTAAGAACGGCTATGAATACGACAAAGCTTGGTGGGCAGAAAATGCTGATGATTATGACATCAGAGCCTTTATTGAGATTTGTCTTTCAAAAGACGCAGATGGCTCAAAAAAAAAGAAAAACGAACAAAAGTCCTAGACTATGACCGTCTTTGCGCCCTTTTGGGGCGCTCGTGGGACTATATAACGCCAGACTATTTTTATAACGAGATGGACATGTTTGACGTCTCCAAGCTCGTGCCGTTTATAAGCGCAGAGGATTATAAAGCCTGCTGGACAGGGCATGACGGAGCAGACCTTAAAAAGCTCAGGCGAGACGGCGTGATTGGAGGATCAAATGGCTAATTCCGTAATTGGCACCTTAATTTATAAGATTACAGGAGACTCTACGGCTCTAGAGCAGAGCCTAGAAAGCTCCCAAAGCCAGATTTCAAAGACAGCAGATAGCATCACTAAGCTTGGTCAAAGAGCAAAGCAAGTGGCAACTACTGTCTTTTCTGGCATATTCATTAAAAGCATTTTAGAAGCTTCTTCTAGAGTAGAAGAACTAGAAAGTAAGTTTAATACGGTTTTCTCTGGCATAGAAGCCACAGCCGATGCCTGGGCTAGAGAATACGCAGAGGCCACAAATCGTGGTGTTACTTCAACCAAAGAATTTTTAGCAACTCAACAGGACCTCAGAACCGGATATGGAGATAACACAGAAGCGGCCATGAAGTATGCGCAGGCTGTAGTTGGTGTTACTAACGACCTTGCATCTTTTTCTAACGTTCCAGTGGAAGAAGCAATGGCTTCCATCCAATCTGGTCTTAATGGCTCTTTTGAGGCACTGCGAAGGCTTGGAGTTGGCCTTAATACTAACATTATCAACCAAGGCGAATATGCTAAGTCTATAAATAAGACTTGGGATGAGATGAGTAACCTTGAAAAGCAAGAGGCTGTTCTTTCCGGCATCATGAGCCAAAGTAAGAACGCAATACATCAGAATGTTCAGATTTGGACAGACTACGACTATAAGCTTGGAGATGCAGCACTTACCAGCGATAGTTTTGCCAACAGCACACAAGGCTTAACCCAGCGCCTAGAGGACCTTAAGGCAGAGTTAGGGGACTCTATCCTTCCTATGGCAACAAACATCATTGGTGTTGCATCAGAAGCTGTGAAAGCCTTCAATTCTTGGGATGATTCAGCCCAAAGTCTAACTGTTGCCCTACTTGCTTTTGGCGCAGCCATGACCGCAATTGGTGGTCCTGTTGGTGCTGTTGTTGGTGCTTTAGGCGGTCTTTTAATAGTCTTTAGTAATAATAAGGACACAATAGATAAACTTAAAACCTCGACAGATAAACTTAAGACAGCAAGCACCAACTATGGTGAGTACACTAAAAAACTGTCTACCAATGTTGAGAACCTTACAGAAAACGAAAAACTTTTATTGGAAATTAGACAAGAGCAAGCAAAGCTTGATGCTCAAAATGCACTAGCTAGTGCAAAAACAGCTTATGAAAATGCTCAGAAAGCACTAACAAAGCACAACAAAGAACTTGAAAAGAGCAAAGGTGTCTTTGAAGCCTATTCCTTTGCCTATCAGAACGGGCTGAATGCTGTAGGTAAAGAGCTAGAAAAGTACAACAAGAAGACTGAACAGCTATCAGTTAAAGAACAGGCTTATTACGACACTCTTTCTGAAAAATATAATCTATATACAAAAAGCTGGAAGTATTCAAAAGAATCTTTTATCTCTGATACAAAGCAGATGGCAGCTGCTGAGCTTGAAAATCTTACAGAGTTACAAAGCTATGAAAC
>CAVKHB010000109.1:3414-5257 GCA_963656005.1 Coriobacteriaceae bacterium | reverse complement strand
ATCTTAAAGCTTTCTTTATGTGGAAAGCAGAAAGAAGTGCCAAAAAAGCAAAGTTAGAGGAGGCTAAGGTATGAGTTATATTGGAATTCTCGTTACTTACATCTTTATTAGCAACTTCATCTTTGTTCAATTCATGGGTCTTTGTCCTTTCATTGGCGTTTCTAAAAACAGTGAAAGTGCAATAGGAATGGGCTTGGCCGTTACATTTGTAACTGGCGTTTCCAGCGTTGTTTGTTGGTGTGTTTATGAAGGACTTTTAGTTCCACTTCAGCTACAATATCTTAAAACTATCGCATTTATTTTGGTTATTGCAGCCCTTGTTCAGCTGGTAGAAATGGTTCTAAAGAAGATGAGTCCAGCTTTGTACAAGGCTCTTGGTATTTATCTTCCACTAATTACTACTAACTGTGCTGTTTTAGGAATTGCTCTTATAAATGTTGATGAAGCATACAATCTACTTGAATCCTTTACTGCAGGTGTTGCTGCAGGTCTTGGCTTCACAATGGCCATTGTTCTTATGAGTAATGTTAGAGAACGCCTTGACTTAAAGCCAGTGAGAAAGGTTTTCCAAGGTGTGCCTATTGCCTTTATTTCTGCAGGTCTTATGGCATTGGCTTTCATGGCCTTTGATAAGACCCTCCTTTATAATCTTAATTTGGTATAGGGGAGGAAGTTATGGCAATTTTATACGCATTTTTAATTATAACTGGACTTGGCGCAATCTTAGGTCTTGGACTTGCAATTGCTGATAAATTTCTCACCGTTCCCAAGGATGAAAAACTGGAAGAACTTGAGAATATGATGCCAGGTGCCAACTGTGGTGGTTGTGGTTTTGCCGGCTGTTCTGCCTATGCAGAAGCAGTATACCAAGGCAAAGTTCTTCCTGGTCTTTGTGCTCCTGGAGGAATTGAGCTTGCCAATAAAATGGCAGAAGTTCTTGGAGTTGAAGTTCAAATGGCACAAAAGAAGGTAGCCTATATCTTCTGTAGCGGAAATTGTGAAAACACAACTAAAGACTTTGACTATAAAGGATTACAGGATTGTAACGCAGCTTCCATGCTGTTTAAAGGAGACAACGGTTGTAAGTATGGTTGCCTTCATCTTGGCTCCTGTATGAACGTTTGCCAGTCCAATGCAATTTACAGAAAAGAGGATGGAACGCTAGCAGTTGATTCTAAACTTTGCCAAGGTTGTGGTCTTTGCACAAAGGTTTGTCCTAATGGTGTAATAAAACTTATTCCTGCGGATGCACCTTATGTTGTAGCTTGTAACAGTCATGACAAGGGTGCTGATGTTCGCAACGTATGTAGCGTTGGATGTATTGGTTGTAAAATTTGTGAAATTAAGTTCCCAGAAGCTGGCTTTAAAGTGGATCAACATTTGGCTTGTGCAAACTATGACGGCTCATATAATATTGAAGCAATGGCAAAGGCTGCAGAAGCTTGTCCACGACATATAATTTTAAAAAGCTAGAACTAGGAACTAAAAGATGCAATATATTCTTGGCGCTTATAGTCAACTTCCCTTTGGGTCTTCATTAGACGAGTATGAGGCTTTACTGTCTAGGCAGTTAAAGCCTCTACTTACCATGATAAATGAAAACCCAGAATACAAGTTGTTATTTCATTTAAGCGTAAGTGAATACGAATATATTGAATCAAAATGTTCAGAGCTTAATATGCTAATCTTTGACCTCTGTAGAAGAGGCCAAATGGAGATTTTAACCTCAGGTTACTACGACATAATTCTATCCTTGCTTCCAGCTCACGAAAGGTCTTCTCACGTTGAAAAAACTACTACTTTTCTTAGAAAGAGATTTTCTAAAAAGCCAAAGGGTCTTTGG
>CAVKHB010000109.1:0-3404 GCA_963656005.1 Coriobacteriaceae bacterium | reverse complement strand
TTGGTGTTATAACCAACTATTTTCACCAACCTTGGTACCTGTAGCAGAAAATTGTGGCCTAGATTATATAATGCTCTCTTCCTATAACCAAATGGCGGATAAAACCCTATTAAATCAGCCTTTCTATATGGATGAAATGGGTAAGACTACAATAATTTTTCCCTATGATGATAGATTTTCTAAAGAAACCGTTGATTTTTATAAAGGTAATATTGACTACAACAAATACTTACAGAATTTGACCAAAATTGCAGGTAATTTAACTGGTGCAATAAATACCATAATGCTCAACCTAGATCAGCTAATGAGCCTAGACAATAGCTCAGAAGTTTTCTCTGCTTTGTATTCTAAACTTGGTAAGAATTGCACTTTGCCATCCGTTTATCTTGATCAAAATGAGATAAAAAAGACTTTTTATTACACATCGGCTCCCTACGGACGAGATATCTCTCTTGGAAATGCTCTTTCCATTAACCAATACATTCTAGAGCATCCCGTGCTTTATAGAAACTTTGGATTGTTAAATATCCTTAGAGATGCAATTCGAAATTGTAAAAAGAATACTGATGAGCGTAAGAATCTTGAGAATCTCTTTATGAAGGCCAGTTCTTGTGGACTTTATATTCCTAATAACGATATGAATCCTGCAATAAGACGATTTTCTAACAAATGTCTTTGTGAGATGGAAACGCTTCTTTCCAAGATTCCAAGTTCATACTTGCCAATAGATGTTGTCTTGGAGGCATCAAGACAAGTTGAGCACATAATTCTTGGTAAATCAAGTATTTGCTATCTCAATGTTAAAGGTGCAATGCTTAGCCGTATTAACTTTATTCCTGCAAATTATGATATTGCCATGCACAGCGGAGAGGGTATTTTTGCTGATAGCTTTATAGATAGTTCAACGGGAAAAGAGACAAAATTATCGGCTAAAATATATGAAGTTACGGCCATTGACAAGAAGCGTACGGAGTTCTTTGGCAAAGGCCCTGCCTTGGAGTTGAAGAAGATTCCAGTGAATATCACCAAGCATTTCAAATTCAGGCAATCTATCCATTCAGTGGAAGTGGAGGTGGAAAATCTCGACCCCAAGAATAATTTGGAGGGCTTGGAGTATTGCAATACCATTGACATTGCTCTTCCTCGTGCGCTGGAAGTTAAAACCAGTGAGGGTAAGATTTTAGGCGCAGAGATGGTGACAACTAATGCCGTTTTTATCAATAACCCAGCCTGTCCGTTTACTATCTCTATTGGGCTTAGTGAGGAAGCACAGATATCGTGCAAAAATATTGAACAAACCGTTAAAAGCTGTCTTGGAGATAAGACAATTTATGAGTATACTCAATTTAAGATTCGTAGGAAGCTCTCTTTAAGACCGCTTCAGGTCTCCCGCCTGACGATTGGACTTAGAATAGAGAAGAGAAAAGAGGTGCTTTCAAAGACCTCAAAGGAGAAAAACAATGACACTACAGAATAGAGCGCTCCTTGAGCAGCTTAAAGAAGACTCCCAAGCAATCTGGAGGGGACTTTGACCCGGAAGGGTTAAAAGCAAAACAAGCCCATCTTGAGAAGCAGACTTTAGAGCCTAACTTCTGGGGCGACAAGCAAAATGCAGATAAAGTATTTGCTCAAATCAATACAATAAAAGACACCCTTCAGCCTTTTGAAAAGCTAATTGCTGATATCAACGAAACTTACGACCTCATTGAACTTTATGAAGAAGAGGATAATGACAACGAGGAATATGCCAAAGAGGTTGATGATAGAATTCTGGCTCTTGAGGCAGAATACAAGCCTTTGAAGCTCAAGACTCTGCTTAATGGCAAGTATGACAAGGGAGATATGTTCCTTACCATTCATGCTGGAGCAGGTGGTACTGAGGCCTGTGACTGGACTTCTATGTTGATGAGAATGTACCTAAGATGGTGTGAACGCCACAAATTTAAGGCCGAAATCTTGGATACCCTTGAAGATGAAGGTGGTTATAAGAGCGTAACAATACAGGTATCGGGCCCATACGCCTTTGGATATCTGAAAGGGGAGGCCGGTGTGCATAGACTTGTGCGCATTTCGCCTTTTGATTCAAATGCAAGAAGACATACCTCTTTTTCCAGTGTATATGCCTCGCCGGTGGTAGATGACAACATAGATATTGTTATCAAGCCAGAAGATATCCGCATTGATACGTACAGAGCAGGTGGAGCAGGTGGCCAGCACGTCAACAAGACTGACTCTGCCGTGCGAATCACACACTATCCAACAGGAATTGTTGTGCAATGCCAGAACGAGCGCTCTCAAATTATGAACAAAGACAAGTGTTTTAAGATGCTCAGAAGCCGTCTTTACGACTACTACAGCGAAAAACTTGCAGAGGAGCATAAGGCAGAGGCCATTGAAAAGAAAGACATTTCTTGGGGCTCACAAATTCGTAGCTACGTATTTCAACCCTACACAATGGTCAAAGATGCACGTACCGGCGAGCAAACGGGCAACATTCAAGCCGTCATGGATGGCGAGCTCGATAACTTCATTGAAGCCTACCTCAGATGGAATCAGGAGAAGTAATTGAAACGTAAAGTCCTTGCGATATCCCTCCTACTTGGCCTTATCTTCTGCCAGTGGGTCTTTTCGCAGGACTACAACGTCCTTATTTACCCCCAAAACGCCCAAATCTCCACCTATATCTCCACTTTCTTCAGCTCAAAACTCGTCACCTCTTCAATTTATACCGATTTTTCTAATAGGGCTTTAACTGAAAATCTCAAGACTTCTGGAGAAGCCTTGGTTAAAGCCTATTCTACTGAAAAAGAAGCTTCTATCTTGAAGGCCAAAGAAGAATATTTGAAGGCCTCCCTTGAGGATATATCTCTGGATTTTGGTCAGTCTGATGAGCTAAAGGTAGCTCTTACCAGTTTTAATGACACATCTATTGATATAGATAACGTTATTAGTGATAAAGATTTACTTACACTAGATTATATAAGCTCTTCTTCTGGTGCAAGTCTTGTTCTTATACCATTGATAGGTGAGCTGGGAGGTTTTAAACACTTAGCCCTATACTCGTATGAAACTTCAAATAAGAGTTTAACTTTAGTTTATGAAGAGCTTTCTCAAAGCTCATCTGAATTCTCTTTGCAAGTATTGTTGAAGTTAAGTGCTTTATTTTCAGATACTCCAGCTTCAGTCTTGACCTTTGATGGTCTACCACAGGGTGTTTCTGTTTATATTGATGGGGCTTTGGTTACATTGGTGGACTCTTCTGTTATTCTTTCAGCCGGAACGCATACAATTGATATTGAGCTTACAGGATATCAAGCAAAACATCTCAAAACGGAGCTTAAATCAAATACGGTAAGTACAATTTTTGTTCAAATGGATAAGGTTGTTTATGACAGTCTTTTAAT
>CAVKHB010000108.1:0-5260 GCA_963656005.1 Coriobacteriaceae bacterium | reverse complement strand
ACATAATGAAAAGGCCATGAAGGTTCTAAGGTCTTTTGTTAAAGATATTTACAGGGAAGGTTAAGTTTTTAGAGAAAAAAACAAAAACCTCTATTGTCTGTGTCTTTTGAAGATTGTTCTACTGTCTTTAATGTATTTGAAGCTGAATTCTTCTGGCACGGGATCTGGGCCACCAAGGTAAAATCTACTGCATCTCAGAATTCTTGAAAAACCAAGTATGGTTCCCTTAACAATTCCATGTTTCATCACGGCAAGTTTGAAATATTGAGAGCAACTAGGGGTGTAGATGCAGTTTTTGCCAAGAAAAGGAGAAATGAGTTTTTGATATGCAACTACGGGGAGAAGGAATACTTTTCTAGCAATTTGGTTAAATCTACAGCTCATATTCTACCTAGTCTCATATTCTAGGAAGTTTCAGGCCGATTTTTCAACTATTCATCTTAAGAGGGTTTGACTTAAAGCCCTCATTTGGTCTATATTAGTTCTGTTTTGGTGATAAATATTATCAGATTTTATGGAGGATACATATGGCAGGTGCTATTTCTAAAAACGCTCGTCGTGAAGGTGAGAAAGTTCTTACAAGCCGCTGGGGTGGACAGATTAAAACAAAGTCTGTTTTTGAGAACGGCAAACTTCATCACATTGCATATTGCGTAAAGACCGGTAACACGGCTCGCAAGCCAAAGGATTTAATGTAATCCATAAAAAAGAGGCCCGCTTTTAGCGGGTCTTTTAGAATAAAAACACATTTAAAAAAGCATGGACGGTGAAAAAGTGTGTTTTTCTAGAAAAAATAGTTTTTTTCTGTATCCAGTTGCTTTTTGGTGTGTTATTATCATAGTAGTTTCTAGTTATATAGAATTACGGATGTTATGAGGAGGAAATTCGTGAAGCGTTTTTCAAAAGCCATTTGTTTGGCACTCTTAGTTTTTACATTGATTTTCGCTCTTGTTGGATGTTCAACAACTCCAAAACAGGATCTTGGCGACTCTATTGAAGTTTCAGAGCCAGCAAAGGAGGAGGTTACTCCTGCTGAGCAAGAGAAGACAGATGTTCCACCTGCACAGCCAGCTGAACAAGCAGAGCCTGCTAAGCCAGTTGAGCAACCAACTCAGGAAGCAGAACCAGCTAAGCCAGTTGCTTATGCTCCAATAGAAAGAAAATACACATTGTTTACTGACGGTGATGTTACAGTAGTTGCCGGCATAGGCAAGGCTACTATCACATATCCAGCATCAATGATTTCAAAGGAAGACATTGATGCAGCAGCTCTTGCAGCATATCAGGCCTATAGTTCTGTTTATGACTTGAGCAATGTTTACTATTCGGTAGGTGATGGCGTTCTTACAATTTACTATCCAGAAAGTTGGGGCGTAGAAGAACTTGCTGTTGCTGAAAAAACTGTAATGGATGTTCTTCCATCCTATGTTGCATCAGTAATTGCTTCTTACATTGATCAGGCTGCTAGTGAAGTTGTTGAAGCCGCTAAGCAAGTAGTTGATACCATCAGCGAAGAAGGACTTTCCGCAAGTATTTCCCTTTTTGGTTATACTGCTACAGTTACTTTGAAAGATGATGTCATTACTATTGATTACCCAGATTTCATTACAGTTGATGAAGTCAAGGCAGCAGCTGCAGCCGCTTATCAGGCATACAGCCAGTACCTTCAGGGTTCAGACCTTGTAATTAATGATGGTTATGCAACTCTCAAGCTTTCCTTTAAGATTGGTGAGGAAGAATTCAACTATGCAGTTAACCTCCTTGAGAGCGAGCTTTCCTACTATGTAGCAACATTGCTTAATGCTCTTACAGAAGAAGCAGCTGAAGTTACAATAACTCCAATTACAGCAGAAACAGCGGAAGATTTGATTTATGCTGCATCAATCAGCTTCTTTGGTTATGAGGTAGAAGTTGAAGCTTATGACAATATCGTCAAGATTACATATCCAAGCTTTATAACCTTTGATGAAATTCAGGCAGCAGCTGCAGTAGCTTATCAGGCATTCCCAGAGTACCTTACAGGTTCTACTCTTTATGTTGATTCTGATTCAAGCACAGCAGTTCTTTCTCTCGCAGGTATTCCATCAACAGATGATATGAGTTATGCAATGAGCCTTGTTAAAGAAGCTCTTCCATCTTACATCATGTCCTTGTTTGCAGAAGAAATTGTTGCAGAGCCAGCTGCAGAAGAAACAACTGAAGTTGCTACAGAAGTAGAACCAAGTCTCTTCCAGACCTCCTTCAGCGTATTTGGTTATGAAGTTGATATTGCAGCTTATGGCAACCAGATTGCTGTTTCTTATCCTAGCTTCATTACAAATGCAGAAGTTGCTAGTGCAGCAAGAAAGGCTTATGCAGCATACAGCCAGTACTTCCAGGGTTCAGAGCTTACCATTGATAACGGTACAGCAGTTCTTAGCCTTGCTTATAACTTAACAGAAGATGATTTCAACGGTGCAGTTGCTACTCTCAAGAGCGAGCTTACAAACTACATCCTTGCTCTCTTCACTTCAACTGATGAAGAAGCTGTTGAGGAAGTCAAAGAAGTTGCTAAGGCTGAAGAGCAGCCTGCAGTTGAAGAGCCAGTTGTAGAAGAACAACCAGCTGCAGAAGCTCCTGCTACAGAGCCAGCTAAGGAAGAAAAGGAAGAAGCTCCAGCTAAGGAAGAAACTAAGACTGAGACAAAGACTGAGACTAAGGAAGAAACCAAGACTGAGACAAAGACTGAAACTAAGACTGAAACCAAGACTGAAACAACAACTCAGCCAGCTAAGACAGAGACAACTACTGCCGCAGCAACACCGGCTAAGAAGTCCAATGCAGGTCTTATTGTCCTGATTGTTGTTCTTGTAGCAGTTGCAGCAGCCGCTGTTGTACTCTTCCTTAAGAAGAAAAAGAACTAATAATCCATAATATGGGAAAAGCCACTTCGTAAAGAGGTGGCTTTTTTTTGAGCTTTGGGCTTTGAGCTTTGGGTTAACCAAAAAAGACTACATAAAATGCAAAAAAAGGCTGTTGCATAACACAACAGCCTTTAGCTCCCCGAGACAGACTCGAACTGCCGACAGGGTGGTTAACAGCCACCTGCTCTACCGACTGAGCTATCGGGGAATGTTCGTTGAACATTGAGAATGTACTCCATTGCCCCGGATTAGTCAAGTAAGCTTAATGAAATTGTTTAATAATCCCAACTATTTCGTTGAGGTGCTCATCAAGCTCCTGTTCAGTCTTGGCTTCAGCTACAACTCTGAGATATGGCTCGGTGTTAGATTTTCTAACGTTGAACCACCAAGTTGGGAATTCAATTCTGTAACCGTCAAAGTCAAGAAGCTTGGTTGGGTTTTGTTTTGAATATTTTTCGTATAGTGCATTCATTGCGCCATCTTTGTTCTCAAGCTTGAAATTGCGCTCACCACTGTTTGCATAGGCGACAATTTCATCAATGTGCTGTCCCAAGGTCTTGCCTTGTTTCTTTAGTGCACAAACCGTTTGAAGAACAAGTAGGGAAGCTAAGAGTCCACTGTCACAGTTGTTGAAGTCTCTGAAATAGTAGTGGCCAGCAAGTTCTCCGCCAAAGATGCAATGTTCTTCTCTTAGTTTGAGCTTTGCAAAGGCATGTCCTACCTTACCAATGAAGACTTCTGTTGCGCCGAGCTTTTCAAGATATTCGGTTGTGGAGCGGGAAGTTCTGATGTCAACGAGAACTGATCCTTTTTCCTTTGCAAGGTAGTAATCACCAATGATGCCTGTAACATAATCGGGCTGGATGAAGCGACCTCTTTCATCGATGAACATGACGCGGTCAGCATCGCCATCATAGATGACGCCACAATCGGACTTGTTGGCCTTGACTGCTGCCATAATCTGGGCACAGTTTTCAACCTCAAGTGGGTTTGGCTCATGGCCTGGGAAGGTGCCATCTAGGGTGTCGTTGATATATTTTGCATGGTTGCCAAATAACTCTTTGACGTAGAGATTGCTCATTCCGTTGGAGCAGTCTACTGTGAGGTTGAGGTTGGACAAGTCTGGGAGGAAGCCCTTGAGATAGTTTAGATAGGCTTCGTGGATGTCCTTGTCCAGAACTTTTCCGCGCTTGCAGGAGCAAACTGGCTCAATGGCGTCTTCGTTGACCATTCTTTCTAGTTCTTTCAAGCCTGTGTCGCCACCAACTGGAATTGCCATTGCTCTAGAAATTTTCATTCCATTGTACTGCTTTGGGTTGTGGCTTGCTGTGATTTGTACAGAGGCCTGTGCCTTATAATAGACGGTTGCAAAGTAGACCATTGGGGTGGTGGAAAGACCAAGGTTCCATACGTCTACGCCTGCATCATTGATGCCCCTACATAGGTTTTCAAAAATTTCGTCGCTGGTTAGGCGAATATCTCTTCCTACTACTACATAGTCGCAAGGAAGAAGTTTTGGAAGGAAGTATCCAATCTTGTAAGCGGTTTCTTTGTTGAAATCCTGATTGTAGACTCCACGAATGTCGTAAGCTTTAAAAACTCCCATTGCTTTACTCCTTATTTATTTTATTGCTTAAAGTTTTATCCATTAGTTCAAAAAATAGCACTGTGCCATCTTCTAAGACAAATTCTGTTACACATTGACAAAAGATTTTGTCAAACAGGTTTGCTGCCTTGAGCTTTTCATATTTCTTATAGCCTTTACAAAAGGCTGTTGCGGCATTCTTTTTCACTGTTCTAATGCTTTTGACAGCCTCTGGTGCAAAAGAGGCTTCAAATTTTACGTAAGGTGGAGCCTTTTTGGACCTTTTTATTGGTACTCCAAAAATATTTGCTGTATGTTCAAAATCTTCATACCAAAAGTGGTTGTTTACCTCGTAGAGAAAGACTCCATGGTCTCGGACAATGCCGTTACTGTCTGCATAGAAGGTACTGAAGGTTTTCCAAGTTAGTGGACCACCTCTTTTTTCTTCCAAGCCTTTGAGGTAGGTTGTTGCCTCATTATCCATTTATTTCCTCCGATTCTCTGCAAGCTTAGCATAAATTTTAGCATAAATCTTGCTGAAAAAACATCCAAAAGCATTTACTACATAGTAGGGAGCAATCATGACAAAGGCGCTCAAATTATCCTGCAAAAATACCTTTGGCAAAACCAATTTTAGCGCAACTAGAATAACCATGATCCCAATCAGAATCTTATAAAGGGTGCCAAGGCCTTTTGGTTTGCGTTGTAGCGACATGATTGCCATGACTATTAAGATAGGGTTGATGAATAAGAGATTTTCGTTGTACCAAGT
>CAVKHB010000107.1:0-5270 GCA_963656005.1 Coriobacteriaceae bacterium | reverse complement strand
CCCTGAACCATGTTGTTTGCTGGGATATCAAGAACAACCATCTTCTTAATCTTCATATTCTCATTGATTGTTGCAATGAGTTTCTTAACAAGATCTTCCATATCTTCAGTTGGCTGTGTGTAACCCTTAGCAATTGCAAGATTACAAAGGTCTTCACCAAGCTTCTTGAACTCTGCGTTACGAGCAACAAAGTCTGTTTCGCAAGATACATCAACCATGACGGCTTTTTTGTCTGTAATTACGAATGAGACTCTGCCGTTGTCAGTTGCGCGATCAACACGCTTTTCAACTGCTGCAAGTCCAACTTTCTTGAGGTACTCCTCAGCCTTGGCGAAATCGCCATTGCTTGACTGGAGGGCCTTCTTACAGTCCATGATTCCTGCATGTGTCTGTTCACGGAGCTGTTTAATCATATCCATTGTGATTTCCATAAATTACTCCTCCTTATCTTCTTTCTCTTCTTCAACTTCTTCTTCAGCTTCTTCTTCCTCTTCCTCTGCATCCTTATCAACTGGTGCACCCTGTGCTTCAAGTGCTGCAGCTTCTTCTTCGTTTGCTGGGAGGGATTCAATAATCTGGATGCCAACTTCGTTGTCTGCATCAATTACTGCATTAGCAATGATTTCAACAAAGAGGCTAATTGCTCTGATTGCATCGTCGTTGCCTGGGATTGGGTATGTGATATCTGTAGGATCACAGTTAGTATCAACAACTGCTACAACTGGGATACCAAGGCGCTTTGCTTCTGCAACAGCAATAGCTTCTTTTCTTGTATCAATAACAAAAATGATACCAGGAAGCTCAGTCATGTCTTTGATACCACCAAGATTCTTCTCAAGTTTTGCCTTCTGCTTTGTTAGAAGAGCAACTTCTTTCTTTGTGAGGCTCTCAAAAGTGCCATCAACAGACTGTTTTTCAATTCTCTTAAGGGTTGCAATTGACTTCTTAATGGTTGAGAAGTTTGTGAGCATACCACCGAGCCAACGATTGTTGACATAAGGCATTCCACAGCGCTTTGCTTCTGTTTCAATAGCCTGCTGTGCCTGCTTCTTGGTTCCTACAAAAAGGACTGTTTTGTTGTTTTTGACCTGTGCGCGAACAGCTTCATAAGCTTCAACAATACATGCTGTTGTCTTCTGAAGGTCAATGATGTGAATTCCATTTCTCTCTGAGAAAATGTAACTGGCCATCTTTGGATTCCATCTCTTGGTTTGATGACCAAAATGAACGCCTGCTTCAAGCAGACTTTTCATTGTTACTACTGCCATTTTAATGACTCCTATACGTGACGGATTTACTTTTTGGTTCCGTCCCCTTCAACTATTTCTCACTTTTGGGTTTATAATTTATAAAGCACCTTAAGCGGATATTCTGTCTCTTGCGTCAACGACGTTTGGACAGTACTTGCATTATGTCAAAAAGGGGCAAAAAGTACAAGTAGTGGATAATTGCATATAGCTTCAAGATGGTAAATGAGTTATAAAACTCCCTCAATCTGTTGTGCAGTGATTTCAGGTGGGTAAGGGGAGCCTGTGAAAGAGGTAAATTGAAGTTTTCCTTGAGCCAAGAGTAGGTCTATGCCGTATATAGTTTTACAACCAGCTTGCTTTGCGTGTAGCAAAAAGGCTGTCTCATGAGGTCTATAAACTAGATCGCAAGCAAGTTCCTTACCCGTATAGATAAAATCTTTTGCAGGATCGTTTTCTGGATATTGTGATCTGTCCATACCTAGGGAAGAGGTTTGAACAATAAGGTCTACTTTTCCACTATATTTTCCTACATCAGAAAGAGTTCCATAATTACATGAAACCTCTTGTGCCAAGATTCTTGCGTGCTCCAGCGTTCTGTTTAGAATTGTCATGTTCACATTGTGGTTGCGTAGCGCCCAAACAATGGCTCTAGCTGCCCCGCCTGCACCGAGGATTAAGGCATTTTTGATTTTGCCTGATTTGAGCGGCTTTTGAATTAACTCTAAAAAACCATAGTAATCTGTGTTGCTACCACTCCAAAGATTGTTCTTTTTGCATACCGTGTTGCACGAGGCAAGCCGTCTTACTTCTCGGCTGGTTTGCCCAAGATAGGGCAATACGTGTCTTTTGTGCGGCATGGTAACAGAAAAGCCTTGAATATTAAGAATTGCAGCTAGTATAAAGAATTGTTTTACATCGTCCACGTTAAAGGGCACGTAGATTGCATCTTCATTTATTGCCTTAAAACCTAAATTTTGAATTGCAGGCGACAAGCTTTTTCCAACTGGATCTCCAATAACTCCATACACTCGGGTGGAGTCTGTAACTTGGTCTGCACGGTACAACTCTTTCATAGTTTTTATGCTTATGAGGCCAATATTGAAGGGGTCTTTTGCTGCACAAAAGGTCAGCATTGAGCCAAGTTTTTTGTACAGCACACGAGAGGCAATTGCGTATCTTCCCATCCCGATAATTATTATTTTTCCTTTTCCTTTGAACCTCTCGCCAAACCTAAATAGCTTAACTAAGTCAGCTACGCCATCTATTTGTACGGCAACCTTAGGGATGTCTCCTTTTTTAATTATGTGCGATATTTTCACGTCAAAGTTATCTTTAAGGCCATCAAATTGATGAAAAGACCTTATGATTTTCTTTCCTTGTGCCCTTAATTGAGCTTCAAAATCTGGTTTGCGAACGTTGGCTTCTAGGTCTACATAGGTAAAGGCGCCGGTAGAAACTTTTTTTAAAAGAGCAAGACGTTTTCTTTCTGAGAGGTCACAGAAACCGGCATCGGTCTGGCGTCTGCAGGTGAGGATTACTGGAAGCGAGGTGCTGGAGGGAAAGAGGATGGCCTTTTCTAGCTCCGAGGAATCTTCAAGATTTAGGGTGTCGATTCTTAGCTCAAGGATTGAGGCGTATTGGGCGTTTTGAGCTAAAATGGTCAAGTTTTCTTGCATGGTTGCGCCGTTAAGAGTTAGGCAAAGCATATAAGTCTCCTTGAAGAATCCGTACTTCCTATGGTAGCATATCACACGAATTTTGCTATTGAAAGAACAATTATGGGAATACTTCAAGTTCAGAATATAAGCCTATCGTTTGGAGATAGAAATCTGCTCACAAATGTATCGTTAACGTTGGGAGAACACGCACGGGCGGCCCTTGCTGGTGGAAATGGCGAGGGAAAATCCACGTTGATGAAAATTATTGCAGGTCTTATGCCGTGCGATAGTGGGAAAATTACAAAAACCAAGGGGATGCGCATTTCCTATCTGCCTCAAAGCGATATCGTTTTTAGAGAAGGCACTGTCTATGATGAGATTGAGAAGGGCTTTTCTAGATTTGAAGCGAATTTGAAGCGTCAGCATGAAATTGAGGCTCTTTTGGCTGGCGGGGCGTCTGTAAATTCTGCACAGGAAGGTCTTCTGCTGGAATTAAACGAGCTTCAAGAAGAGCTTTTGGATAGCCCATATTATGATAGAGAAGCCATGGTGTCTTTAATCTCAAAGGGCTTGGGCTTTTCTCAAAGTGATTTAAAACGGCCGTGCGGAGAGTTTTCGGGCGGTTATCAGATGAGAATTGCACTGGCAAAGGTGCTTTGTGAAGACCCCGATTTAATGATGCTGGATGAGCCTACTAACTATTTAGATATTGAGGCTAGAACTTGGCTTAAAGATTTTTTGAAATCGTACAAGGGCTCTTTGTTTTTGGTGTGTCATGATAAGGGCTTTATGGATGATACTGTTAATGAAGTCTATGAACTCTTTAATGGCAAACTTACTAGGTACAGTGGAAACTATACGTTCTATGAAAACCAACGTCGTCTTGAAATTCAGCAACTTGAGGCAGCCTATAAAAAGCAACAAGCTGAGATTGATAAGACGGAGCAGTTTATTGAGCGCTTTAGATATAAGGCCACAAAGAGTAAGCAGGTTCAAAGCAGAATTAAGCAATTAGAAAAGATTGAACCGGTGGTTGTCCCTTCTCATCTTAAGACGCTCCACTTTTCTTTCCCTGAACCGCCGCACAGTCCAAACGATGTCGTAATTATTGAGGATATGACGAAAAAATACGGTAATCAGGTGATATTTGACCATTTTAATATGTTAATTCCCAAAGGTCAGCGCTTAGCGGTAACAGGTCATAATGGTATTGGAAAGAGTACACTTTTAAGAATTATCGCTCAAAAAGATCCAGACTTTACTGGAGTTGCAAGACTTGGAACAGGTGTTAAGGTTGGCTATTACGCACAGGATACTCAGGATTCTTTGAACCTAAGTGGAACTGTCTTTTCTGAGGTTCAAGCCTTTGGAACTGAAGGTTCAATTAGAAATGCTCTGGGTTCTTTCTTATTTTCTGGAGATGATATTTACAAGAAGGTTAGTGTCCTTTCTGGTGGAGAAAGATCTCGTCTTGCCTTGTTGAAAATTTTGCTTCAACCGGCCTCGCTTTTAATTTTGGACGAGCCTACGAACCATTTAGACATCAATGCAAAAGATATGCTACTTAAAGCTCTTGAGAATTACAAAGGAACTGTTGTTTTTGTAAGCCATGATGCTTATTTTATCAGGGCTTTGGCCAATAAAATCCTCTATCTTTCAGCAGACGCTCCTGAGTTTTTTAATGGTGATTATGATTATTTTGAATGGAAGATGGATCAAAGGTTGGGAATTGCAAAGGAAGCTTCAACGGAACGTGTGCCGGCAAAAGAAACTCCAAATGAAACTGAGGGAGCAACCTCAAATGCAAATTTTGTTGCAAGTTTCAATTTTGATGCACCAAATGCAGCGGAAAGTAGGGCAGAGGCAAACAAGAGACGGAATCGTAAAAACAAGCTTAAGTCTACTTTGAAGGATCTTATGGATAAAGCCGATACCCTAGATTTAAAGATTGCAGAAGTAAAGGCCTTGATGAATCTTCATGAAAACTACAGTAATGTTGAAAAGATTAATCAACTTGTGAAGCAACTTGAGGCTTTACAGGCTGAAAAAGAAGAAACCGAACTTCAATGGATTTCAAAAAGTGAAGAATATGAAGCCGAGTTTCAAGATTAAATACTGCGGGTTTCTGAAACTTTGAAGACAGAGCTAACTGGGATGTTTCGTTCTTCGCCAGTTGGAAGGACTCTTGCTTTTAGGATAGCTTTGCTACTTCCGTTTTTTACTAACTCAATAGGTAATACCACAAGGTTTTCGTTTGTAAGTTCCAATCTTAAAATGTGACGTTTTGGGCCGGTAGCTTTTTTTATCAAAGATAGCTTTGCGTTGTAGTCAAAACCGCTTGCTGAAGGAAGTTTTGAGTACC
>CAVKHB010000106.1:0-5276 GCA_963656005.1 Coriobacteriaceae bacterium | reverse complement strand
TACGGATAGCGGTAGTATCCGCCTTCTCCCCCATAAGTAGGCCTAAGGCGCCTAGAATAATAGATTTTCCTGCCCCTGTTTCACCGGTGATGACATTAAAACCCTTAGAAAAATCAACGCTGAGATTCTCAATTAAGGCATAGTTTTTAATCTCAAGATGCTCAAGCATTAAAGCCTCCAGCCCAGCCCAATTTGTCCCTAAGCACTTCAATGGAATTACGCCTATTATTTTCCAAGAAAAGCGCACTACAAGCACTCTTTTGCACCGTCACCACGTCGCCTTCAATCAGCTCAAAAAGGCCATGCCCGTCCGCAGAAATTGCAATACTCGTCCTTTGAGCTGGAATATCCACCCTCAAAACCGATTTATCTCGCACAACCAGCGGTCTAACACTCATGGCAAACGGACAAATAGGATTGACAATGATAGCGTGCATAGAGGCATCCAAAATTGGGCCACCAGCTGCCAAACTATATGCAGTTGAGCCCATAGGAGTGGCAAAAAGAAGGCCATCACCCTTCAAATCGGCCGCTTTTACGCCATTTATAGACAAAGAAAGATGAACCAACTTAGACATAGAGCAAGCGCCAATAGACATATCGTTTAACGCTATAGCTTGAAAAACTTCCTTACCTGATCTCTCAACCTTGGCCTCTAACATCATGCGCTCAACAGCAGGGCATTTATCCAGAACAAAGTCTTCAAAAACTTCCTTGTATTCATTTGCCGATGTATTAGTAATATAGCCAAAGGTTCCAAGATTCACCGCCATAATAGGAACATTGCGCTGTGCAAGAGCAGCTGCACAGGTTAAAACGGTTCCGTCTCCACCAAGGGAGATAGCAAGATCGGCCTTGGGGATATTGATTGCACAGTCCTCCGTGGTAGAAGAAAGCATGACAAAATTAGTAGAAATCTTCTTGCTGGAAAAGAATTTACGCATATCGTCTGAAAGCGCTTCTGCTCCAGGTTTTGTAGAATTTACACAAATGACAACATTCTTAACTACCATGTTTCGTACCCTTTTCAACTCATTATAAACACAATTTATGGTAAGTGTGAAATAATCTTGGAAATTAAATCTATCTCAGTACCCCTTAAGAATGGATAGACAGGAAAAGCAACTGCCCTATAGTAATAAGAAGCTGCAACAGGGAAAGCCTCAAACGGATCTCCCTCATAGGTTTTAATCAAACAATCTTCAAAAGCCATCTTAATAGGAACATCATGCTTTGCACCAAATTTAATAGCCTCATCTGGTTTGGAATCCAAAAGAACAGCAAAACCACTACAATTAGACTCAAAATCCATCAAAGAAAGTCCAAATTGCTTGTGTCTAGTCTTACTCAAACCCTGTTGATAGAGTTTAACAATCTCCCTTCTCTTAGCGCTATTAGCCTCAAGATTAGAAAGTTGAACAAGACCCAATGCCGCATTGAGATCGGGCATCTTAATGAACTTTGAAGGTCTTTTCCCTCTGAGGGCAGAGACCAATTCGCTCTTAGCACCAACAGCACAACCGCCACCGGCAGAAACAACATAGTCTTCCTCAAAGGCGCAAACAACCAGTTGACCCACAGCTCCAGCATAGCCTTCATCCTTCAAATGCCCACCGATACTCTCACTAATATCCTCAATGACTTTTACGCAACCATAGTCTAAAAGCTCAGCATAAGTGGTTTTTTCGTTATATCTCATAGGAATTGTGCCATAGTTTTCATAAAGCAAAAGAATATCGGCGCCGCTTGTAGCCACTAAATCTTCCCTTGGGCAACCGTTTTCTTTATCAACATCAACGTACACAATTTGAGCGCCAACTTTCTCAATAACCGTCTTATAAAGTTGTGGAGACAAAGGTGAAACGGCTACTTTAACCCCTTTTCCTGCTCCAGCCATAAGAAGAGCGGCTTCAAGGCAATCGGGATAAGTTCTGTAAGAGGAAGAGGAGATGGCCTTGACGGTGTCGGAATACGCCTGCATGAAGGCCAAAACCTTCTCGCCCGGCCCTATTTTCTCGTCCACCATTGTCTGGAGGACACTGTCCATATCTTTGCGTTTGATTGTAGGCTTGTAAAAACGAATCATGCCCCCAATTCTACTCAAAGCAACACCTTTTTTCAACGCAAAACCTAATTGTAAATTCTAATTGAGGATTAATCGCAGATATTATATGATGGATTGCTAGGAGGCTTTGAGAATGTTAAAACTCAACCGCAAAAGAACCTTCCTTATAGGGTTCGCGTTTTTTGGTATTTTATTGCTCTGGCAAGTTTATGATTCCTGGTGCCCAACCTTGCTCACAGAGATTATCAAAACAAAAATGGGTGTGGAATCGGAATTAGAGATTCAATGGCTTGTTGGAATAATTATGGCATGCGATAACCTTGCAGCCTTAATCTTGCTCCCAATCTTTGGCTCACTGTCAGACAAGACCAAGACTCCAATTGGCAAAAGAATGCCTTATATCTTAATTGGAACCTTCGTTTCTGCAATTGCCTTCCCTTTCATTCCACTTTTCTTCCACCTAAACAAGATTGGTGGCATGGTCACTATGATGGCCATAGTCCTTGTCTTTATGATGATGTACCGCAACCCAGCCGTTGCGCTAATGCCAGATATCACACCAAAACCACTTAGAGCAAAGGCAAATGGAATCATCAATATCATGGGCTATCTTGGTGGTGCTTTTGCAACAGTACTTGGAATGGTATTTGTTCTTTCTGGCTACATTAAAGGTGAGAAAAATCTTCTTGTTATTGAGCTGCCATTTGTAATTGCATCACTTCTCATGGTCATCTCCGCTTTAGTACTATTCTTTACAGTTAAAGAAAATAAACTTGAAGAAGAACTTAAAGATGAGATGGAAGAAGGTGAACGTCTTGCTGCTATTGCAGATCCAGTTGATGATGATAAACCAATGTCAAAAGCCAACAAGGTTATGCTTCTTTCAATCCTTGCTGCAGAATTCTTATGGTTCATGTCAGACAATGCCCTTGGTACCTATCTTAACAACTTTGTTATCTATGCACTAGATTCAGCCTCAAGCAAAACTTCAAGCCTTATAATCTTTGGTGGAGCTGCTTCCGTTGTAGGCTTTGCAACAGCCGGTTATATTGCTGACAAAATTGGCAGAAAATGGACAATTTCAATAGGCCTTATGCTTACCTTGATAGGTCTTATTATAATGTGTTTTGTTAAAAAGAGTGCCGCAACTTATACAGACAGTACCGGAACAGTTTACAACGTGTTCCCTTCTCTCTTGTTAGTTGTTTGGATTATCAAAGGCTACGGAATGGCATTGGTTCACAACTGCTCCTTCCCAATGGTAGTTGAACTTTGTTCTTCAAAGAATATTGGAAAATTCACAGGCTATTACTACACAGCAAGCATGAGTGCACAAACGGTAACTCCAGTTCTTCTTGGCTTTATTCTCAAAGCCCACGGAGCATGGAGCATTCTTCCAAAATACGCAGCAACTCTTACCTTCTTAAGCCTGTTAGTATTCACCTTACTCGTTAAGAACATCAAAGCTCATAAAGTTGAAAACGCTAAGGGCCTTGATGCTATTGGTGACAACGACTAAATCAATTAGAGGTTTTTGCAACGCGCAAATGGAACACGCATATGCAACACGCAAAACCTCTATTGTAACATATTTCAGCAGTTGCGCTGAAATATGTTACATTTATGTCACAATCGAAGCAATTTTTGCAAAAAGTGACATAAAAAGGGAAATTCAAAGCCCAACAGTCTCTTCAATGGCAGATCTGAAGCAATCGCCCCTATAGAACTCGTTTTTGTAGAAATATAAAGCAGGAACGCCTGGAGAAAGCAAAACCACCTGCATAATGCGGGCATTATTATCCAAACAGGACTGAGCTGACAGCACCGCCTCGCGCATAGAAACAAAAGGACCGTGGAAATCCAGCCCCTTTTTCTTCAAAAAAGGAATGAGCTTTTCATTAGTGAAAGAACCATCCAATAAATGAATGGAAGCAACCCCCTGAAGAGCATTTTCCATCCCAGCCGGATCCAAGCTCTTGCCATAGCCACCACAGATTAAATGAACTCGCATGTTAGAAAAATTATCAACAGCAAAAGATACAGACTCCGGCAAGAAAGAGGAGCTATCATTGATAAACAAACAGGAATCCGTGCGGCAAACCAATTCTCCCCTATTAGGAATTCCCTTAAACGCCTTAAGACAGTTGTTAAGCTTAGGAACCTCAAAGCCCATACGCTTTAAAGTAGCAAAAGCCCATTGCATGTTTAAAGGAAGCGCCTTAGCCATCTTCACGGAATTGGACTCAGCAGAAAACACCTTGCCATATTTTTTGTCTGGAAGTTTGGAAAGCAAATCGCTAAAAACTCTTTTTTGAGCCCTAGGACAGACAATAGCATTAGAAATCATTGCAATAGACTCAAATAAATCAGAGTTTGACTGCTCAAGTGCCTCTTGATCTGCAACACCGGTGAAAACGGTGAACTCTGAGCACGGGAAGTCCCAATCTAGGATGTCCATGGTATCTCTGATTTGCCAAAAAGAGAGCTCAATAATGATGTACTCGGGGACTTCCCCCTTTTCCAACCTCTCCAGCTCGCAGAACCCAGAGATACCCATATTCCCGCACATGTGTGCACAATGGCCAAAATCATTTAGCGCGTGGCACATAGCACTGACCGTAATGGTCTTGTTTTTCGAGCCTGCAACAAAGACAAACTTGACATTTTTTGCAAGCTCGCTAGTCAGAAGAACAGAAATATCATTGACTACGGCCTTGGTCTTGGGGTACGCGTAGTCATCTTGACCCATATAATGAGTCTTCACAATTAGATCCGCCCACTGCACGTCCTCATCAAAGGGCGCCTCGCAACGGAACACAACGCCCTTAGCTTTTAAGTCTTCAATTGATTCGCATAGAGCTCCCTCATTTCTCACGTCCGTAACTCTCACGTTATGGCCATGCGAAACGTAATACGAGGCAGCATCCACCCCACCACCAATCAATCCAAAACCGACAACAAGAACGTTCATTTATCCGTGCATCCTAACAATACACAAACAACTGAACGCCCCAAAAATTACACCATATCCCGATATTTCTGAGGTTTTTTAGCAATAATCAGCCTACGTTACCATTAAGATATTTTTTTGCACTAACGGTTTTTCCCTCAGGAGAAACCAAAGCATGACCGTCAACCTTGAGGATACCATTTTCCGTGTAAAGTGGCATATCAAAGAAATGATCTGGCTTGACATAGCACATCTCAGCAG
>CAVKHB010000105.1:0-5294 GCA_963656005.1 Coriobacteriaceae bacterium | reverse complement strand
ACATGGTCGCCTACATTTTTTATTGCTTTGGCAGGTGCTCCTAGATGTTGGGACAGTGATACTATTAGTTCTGAGGGCATGGGTAACCGCTCAAGAAGTACCTTATTAGAATACTCCTTTCTCTCAGGTGGATGTACTCCACCCTTCTTGAAAGTTAATAATGACAATTCTCTCCTCCGAATTTTTGTTCTATCCTTTGCATTTTATAGCACTTTTAATATAATGTTAACCATGAAAATGACGTTCTTTAGCTCTTTCTTTAAGCCATCTCTCGTTAAAGTTTATGCCTTGGTTGGTAGAAGTGGCACTGGAAAAAGTTTTAGAGCTCAACTTGTTGCTGATAAGTACCACATTCCTCTAATTATTGATGATGGTCTGTTGATAAAAAACGACAGAATTATTGCCGGGAAAAGTGCAAAACAAGAATCTAATTTTCTTACTGCCGTTAAGTGTGCCCTTTTCCAAGATGAAGACCATCTTAATGAGGTTCTAACGGCATTGAGAAATAAGAAATACAAAAAAATTCTCATTATTGGTACTTCTGATAAAATGGCAATAAAAATTGCAAGACGTCTAAATTTACCAGATCCAACCGTTATCATTCACATTGAGGATGTTGCAAGTAAAGAAGAAATTGATACTGCTATGCGTATTCGTTATACGGAAGGTAAACATGTTATTCCTGTTCCACCTTTGCAAATTACTCGTAACTATCCTTCTATTGTCTATGATTCCATTCTAGTAGGTCTAAAGAAGCGTTTTCCCTTCTTGCCTTTTGGAACAAGGACTCAAACAGTTGAAAAAACTCTTGTTTGTCCCGAGTTCAGTAAGCAGGAAGAAAGCACAATTAGCGAGACAGCCTTATCTCAAATGGTCAACCATTGCCTTGGCGAATATGGAAATACTCTTAAACTTGAAAAGATTTCCTTTCAAAAGGGCAATGAGGGCTATGATATTGAAATTACAACTCGCACACCACAAAGGCTATCTGGTCAAACAATTTTGGATTTAGAAGAGTCAATTTCAGATTCCCTTGAAAAATATGGTGGAATATTGGTTCACAAGGTGACTATCCTGTCACAGTCTTGGTAATGGCTGTGCTAGGTGTAGCCTTCTTTTTTCTTTTTTTGTAATTCTTATTGGCGTTAATTGGTTTTGAGGTCTTCCCTCTTTGGCTGGTTCTTTTGATGTTTGTGCTGACAGTACCCTTGGGTATATAGGTGCCATTTAGCCTCATATGCATAACAGCAGTGGACTCCAGCTCAAATTTAGGCGGAGTTATTGGACTAAGCAAAACTCTAACTTGCCTGAGTGTATCCTTAAAAAGTTCTTTGGGGTCTTGGATTTCTTTATTATCTGCAATAAAAGGATGAACCAATGCAAGATACATCATAGCTTTAGGGAAGGTTCTACGCTTTGCATCAGAAGTTATTTCGTTGATTTTATCGTCTAAAATATTAAGGGAATCGTAAAATTGTTGATATTTCCCATACACAGAAATACAAGGAAGCATGTAAGATAATAGCCCAAATTGGTACAATGCCCTAAAAATTTCACTACTATTACCACTTCCAAGTATTTTATTGATTGCTTCTGTCATTCTAGACGTACTAATATGCTGCAGTTCTGAAGCATAGTGTTTGATTGCAAGTTTAAGAGCCAATGACATCTTAAAACCTGTTGTAACAGAATACTTAACCCCACGAATCATTCTTACAGGATCTTCTATAAAAGTTTTGTTTAGTGGTATAAGAGAGACCAATTTCTTGTTTTTGATATCTTTCATAGAATTGTTAAAATCAATTATGGTCTCGTTAAGTGGGTCGTAATAAAGGCTGTTTATTGAATAGTCTCTTCTTTGGCAATCCTCTTCAATGGTTCCAAAGGTATTGTCATTGTTCGCTTCATGTTCATTTAGACTTCTAAAGGTAGAGACCTCAATGATTTTTTTGCCAAAAGTAACATGTACAATCTTAAATCTACGGCCAACAATCATAGAATTTCTAAAGATTCTATGAACAGCTCTAGGTGAAGCGGAAGTTACAACATCAAAGTCCTTAGGTCTCCTGCCTAGGATAAGATCCCTTACAGCACCACCTACAAGATAGGACTCGTAACCTCTCTCATCAAGCCTTTCAATAACTCTAATAGCATCACCATCCACCAAATTGGGGTCAATTCCATGCTCTTGCTGAGAATAAACCTTTGCTACTGCTTCAAGTGTGCCAGCATTCTTCTTATATCTAATAAACATACGTTGAAACTTCTGCCAGCCGTTGAATATTCGTTTTTTTAACTATACAATAATTAGCAGATTTTTTTTTTTTTTTCAACTAATAGACAGGAGAGATTCCATAATGATAGAACCAAAAATCCTTAAGGGTTTCAGAGATAGCCTTCCAGAACAGGAAATTGCTAGACAGGAACTTATTTCAAAGGTTCAAAAAATCTTCAGATCCTTTGGTTTTATGCCAATTGATACACCAGCCTTGGAGTATACAGAAGTCCTTCTAGGTAAAGGTGGCGGAGAAACTGACAAACAAATGTTCCGCTTCATGGACAATGGGAACAGAGATGTAGCTTTGCGTTTTGACCTAACGGTTCCTCTTGCACGTTTTGTTGCAGCTAACTACTCCAATCTTGCTTTTCCTTTTAAGAGATACCACATAGCCAAGGTTTGGCGTGGCGAAAAACCTCAAAAAGGTCGTTATAGAGAGTTCATTCAATGTGATTTTGACATTGTTGGTGCTGACAATGCTCAAAGTGATTTTGAGATTCTCCTTCTGATTCACACCTGCTTAACTCAAATGGGAGTTGGCCCTTTTAAAGTTAGCGTCTCCCATAGAGGACTGCTGAATAGATTTTTGGCTACAATGGGTCTTGAGTCATCTAGCGTAGAAGTTCTTAGAGCAATAGATAAACTTGGCAAGATTGGTAAAGACGGCGTTTGTGCTTGTCTTAAAGAAGATGGACTTGATGATCAGGCCATTGCAAAACTTTTAGACTATATTTCTCTGGAAAAAGTTAGCTTTGGAAAAACGCTTGATATTCTCAAAGAAATGTTTGGCTCCTGCCCTGAAATGGAAAGACTAGAAGAAATCTATGCTTTAATGAAAGCCTGTAATATTGAAAATGATTTTATTCTTGATACTTCAATTACTCGTGGCCTTGACTACTATACAGGTATTGTCTATGAAACAGTTCTTGTTAACCTGCCAAGCATTGGCTCAATCTGCTCTGGTGGACGTTATAACAACCTTGCAGGACTTTATACCAAGGAAAATTTGCCTGGCGTTGGATCTTGCATTGGAATAGATAGACTTCTTGCTGCACTTGAAGAACTTGGAAAACCTGTTGCTGATGACCAATCTTATGTAGACCTCTTAGTAGCTTACGACAGTAATGATCCTACTTGGACTCAAAAAACTGCAATGGATTTTAGAGCTCAAGGCAAAAACGTTGCCTGCTATGTTGGAGATAAATCTATTGGTCAGCAGTGTGCTTATGCTGAGAAATGCGGCATACCTACTGTAGTCCTTTCTGGTGATGATAACATGTATAAGCTAAAAGATATACGTACTAGAGAAGTCTACACCTTGCCCCGTTTAATCTAGCTTAATGAATGGAAATACAAGATGACTAATCCCAAAACGCTTCCAGTTTATCTGCACAGACAGGATATTCTAGATGCCCTTTCTTCTCATCAAGTTATTGTTGTAGAAAGCCCTACTGGATCAGGTAAAACAACACAAATTCCTCTTATTCTCAATGAAGCAGGCTACGCAAAAGAAGGCGTCATTGGAATTACTCAACCAAGAAGAATTGCAACCTTGGGTGTTTGTTCATATATTAAGCAACAACTAGCATCAAGTGGTCTTTCTGATACCTATTGTGGCTATAAGATGCGCTTTTATGACACCACAGATGCTACAACTAGGATAAAAATTCTAACAGATGGAATGTTACTACAAGAGCTCAAGGCTGACCCTTCTCTGCTGAAATATTCCGTCATCATGGTTGATGAGGCACATGAAAGAAGCCTTAATATTGACTTAATCCTTGGCCTTTTAAAACAGATTATTGCACACAGAAAAGACCTTAAGATAATTATTTCTTCTGCAACAATTAACACTACCTCTTTTGCTAATTTTTTCTGTGATGAAAATGATGTTCCAGCTCCAATTATTAGTATAAAAGCACGTGTATATGAGGTTGCTGTAAAGTATTATCCTCTTAAGAATCCTGAGAATGTTGATGAAACAGCACTTGCAATTTGTCAAATCATAAATCAATTACTAAAACGTTTTAAAGCAACAGATTATAAACAAAATAAAGACACGTTGGTTTTTCTTCCAGGAGAGTTTAGCATCATCACCTGTTTGACTCAAATCTACACGCAGTGTGATACAAGACATCTTCAAATTTATCCGCTTTACGGAAGGTTAAATAAAGAAGAACAGGAACTTGTGTTTGAAGACACTGAAGAAGGTAAAATGAAGGTGGTTTTAGCTACCAATATTGCTGAAACTTCACTGACCATTGATGGCATAAAAGTTGTAATTGACGGTGGTTATGCCAAAATTAACTTCTATAATCAGCGAGATTTTACATCTGCTTTGATTCAACGTCCAATTTCAAAGGCTTCAGCTGAACAACGCAAAGGCAGAGCAGGACGAACGTCAAATGGTATATGTTATAGACTCTACTCCAAAGAAGATTTTGCTAAACGCCCGCGCTATACTCAGGAAGAGATTCTTAGAACTGATCTCTCAGAAGTTGTTTTACGCATGGTGGATCTTGGAATTTATGATTTTGAAACCTTCCCATTTATTACAAGACCAGATATTGAGGCTTTAAGAAGCGGTGAGAACACTTTGAAGCTACTTGGTGCAATAGATAACAACAGACATCTAACCCCAATTGGCGAGATTATGGTCAAATATCCTCTACTTCCTCGCCACTCTCGCTGTGTCTACGAAGCTATAAAACGATATCCTGATATTATACTTCCTGTGTTAATTTGTGTTAGTTTCCTCTCTTGTAAGACACCGTTTATACTTCCACCGGGTGAAGAAGATCTTGCCAGAAGTGCCCATAAAAGTTTTTTTGATGAATATGGCGACTTTGTTAGTTATCAAAAATTATATAAGAAATATAAGGCTTTAAAAACCACTAAACAAAAGGAAGATTTCTGTAAAAACTACTATTTAGATGTACAAAGTATGGACGAAATTGTTCATGTTACAGAGCAACTTACAAATATAACTCGGGATCTTGGAGTTCCTGTTCTTGAT
>CAVKHB010000104.1:1865-5349 GCA_963656005.1 Coriobacteriaceae bacterium | reverse complement strand
GCTTCTTTGAACTGGTAACATACTTCTTGTACAGCGGGTGCAGACTTCTGTTGTGGACAGTAACAACAATGGTCTTGTCCATTTTGTCGCTGGTAACCACGCCGATAAAGGTTTTCTTCTTGGATTCCATAATTCACCCTCTTACTTTGCCTTGCGGATGCCTAAAGCATACTCATGAATAATGGTGTTAAGTCTTGCAATCTGTCTTCTGACATTGCGAACCTGAAGAGGATTCTCAACATGGCCCAAGACCTTTTCCATTCTCATGTTCAAATAGCTCTTATTCAGCTCATCACGCTTTGCAACGAGCTCGTTATAGGACAGTTTATCAAATGAGTTTTTCATGCTTCTTCAACCTTCCTTCTTGCGACGAACTTCGTCTTGATCGGGAGCTTGGATGCTGCAAGAAGAAGTGCTTCTCTTGCGAGATTTTCTTCAACTTCACCCATCTCAAACATGACTGCACCCTGCTTTACGACTGCAACCCAACCCTCTGGAGCACCTTTTCCGTTACCTTGTCTTGTACCGATAGGCTTTGATGTATAAGGCATATCTGGATAAATTCTAATCCAAACCTTACCACCACGCTTTACGTGACGAGTCATAGCAACACGAGCTGCCTCAATCTGGCGGTTGGTGATCCATCTTGGCTCAAGAGCAACAAGACCGTAGTCACCAAAAGCAATAGAATTGCCACGATGTGCAACGCCGTCTCTTGTTCCTCTCTGCTTCTTTCTAAACTTTACTCTTTTAGGACTAAGCATTTCTGATTACTCCTTACCTTGTCTCTACAGCATCGTCAACGACTGTCTCTGGAGCCTTCTTAACAAGAAGTCCAGCATCGTCTTTCTTGACTCTGTCATAGATTTCGCCGTTGAAAATCCAGACCTTGACGCCAATAGCACCAAAGGAGGTATCTGCAACTGCAAAACCGTAGTCGATGTCACTTCTGAGAGTATGAAGAGGAATTCTTCCTTCCTTCATCCATTCAGAACGTGAAATCTCAGCTCCACCAAGACGACCGGAAACCCTAATCTTGATACCTTGAACACCAGCAGCAGTAGCTTTGGAGATAGCTGTCTTCATTGCTCTCTTGTATGCTGTGCGTCCAGCAATCTGCTTTGCAACACTCTGTGCAATAAGCTGGGCATCCTTCTCTCCATGTTCAATACTCTTGATCTTTACTTGAACCTTTTTTGTTGAACATTTCTGAAGCTGTTCACAAATCTTCTCAATATTGGCACCCTTTGTACCAATGATAACGCCTGGGCGGTTTGTGCTGATGAGAACAGTCACACGCTGAGGCTTTCTGCTAATCTCAATATCAGAGATTTCAGCACCCTGAACTTCAGGACACTTGAGCAGAGCCTTGCGAAGCTGTAGATCCTCATGGAGAGTTTCTGCGTACTCTCTTGGATCAACATACCACTTTGACTTCCAAGTCTTGTTGACTCCCAGACGGAATCCAATAGGATTAACTTTCTGACCCATTTACTCACTCCCCAACGATTTCGCTTACTTCAACGGTAATGTGAGACATTCTCTTAAGGAGGATGTCACGCTTTCCGTGAGATCTTGCCCAAACTCTCTTAAGCATTGGACCGCCATCAACGTAAATCTTAGAAACTTCAAGCTGACTCTCATCAAGCTTGTTATTCTTATACATTGCGTTAGCACCAGCGCTTTCCAATACCTTAAGGATGAGACGAGCACCCTTCTGAGGCATTGCATTGAGGATGCCATAAGCTTCCTCATAACTCTTACCTCTTACTAAATCCGCAACAGGACGAACTTTTGAAGGGGAAACCATGAGATACTTTGCACAAGCTCTATAAGTTGTTGCCATACTCTGCCTCCTCAAGCCTTCTTGTCCGAACCGGAGTGTCCACGGAATGTTCTTGTAGGAGCAAACTCACCAAGTTTGTGTCCAACAAGGTTTTCTGTGACGAAAACCGGAATCCAAGTCTTCCCGTTATATACGGAAATTGTAAAACCTACCATGTCAGGGATGATTGTGGAACTTCTTGAGAAAGTCTTAATCATATCCTTATGACCTGCGTTGTTTGAAGCTTCAACTCTTTTGAGAAGCCTTGGCTCCACAAAAGGTCCTTTTTTAATTGATCTAGCCACGTTCCAACTCCTACTTGCGCTTCTTCACGATGAATTTGCCCGAAGGTTTCTTCTTTGAACGAGTCTTGGCACCCTTGGTTGGTTTGCCCCAAGGAGTTACCGGATGACGTCCAGCTGCGGTCTTTCCTTCACCACCACCATGTGGGTGATCTACTGGGTTCATGACAACACCACGAACCTTTGGTCTCTTACCAAGATGGCGACTTGCACCAGCCTTTCCCAAAGAAACGTTCATGTGGTCTTCATTTCCCAAGAAACCGATTGTGGCATAGCACTCACCATAAACCATTCTCATCTCACCAGAAGGCAGGCGAAGAGTAACATAGTCGCCTTCCTTGGCAATGATTGTGGCTCCAAGGCCAGCACCGCGGACAAGTTGTCCACCACGGCCCAGTGTGAGCTCAACATTGTGTACTGTCAGACCAAGGGGAATGTTCTTGAGTGGAAGAGCACATCCAGCCTTAAGAGGAGCGTTTGGTCCGCTAATGATTGTGGTACCAACAACGAGTCCCTTTGGAGCGAGAATGTAGCGCTTCTCACCGTCTGCATAGAATACCAATGCAATATTTGCACTGCGGTTAGGATCATATTCAATAGTTTTGACTGTGCCTGGGATACCAAACTTGTCACGCTTAAAATCGATGATTCTATATGCGCGCTTGTGTCCACCACCTCTTCTGCGAACGCTAATACGTCCAAAAGAGTCACGGCCTGCAGTCCTATTTAGGCTTGTTGTCAAAGATCTCTCTGGCTTCTGAGCTGTGATTTCGCTTCTTACCAGAACTGTTCTCTGACGGAGACCTGGTGTATTTGGTTTATAACTCTTTAATGCCATACTCCGTCTCCTTATACACCTTCAATTGCATCGATCACTTCGCCCTTAGACAAAGTGACAATCGCCTTCTTCCAGTTTGCTGTGTAGCCCTTAATATAGCCACCCTTTCCTCTGGAGAACTTTGGCTTTCCAGCCACATTTATTACGTTGCAAGAAGTTGGGTTAACCTTAAAGATTTCTTTAACAGCGTTCATAATCTGGAACTTGTTAGCCTTTACGTCAACCTTAAATGTATACTTCTTACACTCCAATTCACGAGCGAAGCTTGACTTCTCGCTGAGAATAGGTTCAATGATTACTTGATCTGCTCTCATCTCATCACCTCTTACTCTTGGTCGCAATAGAACTCGTTAAGGTTCTTTGCTGCAGTCTCAAGCATGATGACCTTTCTTCCATAAAGGAGTTCCTTTGCAGAAAGTTTGTCATAAGCGAGAACATGCAGATATGGGATGTTCCTTGCGGCGCGGCGAAGCATTGCATCATCATCTTTCATGATGAGAACTGTTCTCTTTCCGTCCT
>CAVKHB010000104.1:0-1837 GCA_963656005.1 Coriobacteriaceae bacterium | reverse complement strand
GTGTCTTTGTCTTACCATCTTCACTTGTGAAATCCTCAACCAGTACCAAGCGCTCTTCTTCAACAGAGAGAGAAAGGAGTGACTTCATTGCAAGACGCTTCACTTTCTTTGGAAGTGTATAGCTGTAGTCTCTTGGTTTTGGTCCGAACACTGTTCCACCACCAACCATAATAGGAGACTTCTTGTCACCTCTTCTGGCATTACCAGTTCCCTTCTGCTTGAAAGGCTTGGTATTGCTGTAATTAACTTCAGCACGAGTTTTTGTGCATGCGGTACCAACGCGGCGGTTGGCAAGCTCATTATTTACAGCGTGGTAAATTGAACCATTGCTTACTTCAATTCCAAACACATCTGGATTGAGCTCAATGGATCTAATTTCTTTGCCGTTTACTGAATAAACTTTTGCTTCCATGATCACGCCCCTACTTCTTTACCGCTTTCTTTACTACAACAATGCTCTGTGCAGGTCCAGGAATAGCACCCTTGACCATGAGAACCTGAAGATTCTCATCTACACGAACAACTCTGAGGTTCTGAACTGTAACTCTTTCAAAACCCATGTGACCAGCCATCTTCTTGCCCTTGAAGGTTCTAGATGGATCTGATGACATTGCTGTACCACCAAGATCTCTATGGAACTTGGAACCGTGGGTTGCACGTCCGCCACCAAAACCGTGACGCTTCATACCACCCTGATAGCCTTTACCTTTTGACGTTCCAGTAACATCAACAAATCTGATGTCCTTAAAAAGGTCAACACCAAGAACTTCTCCAACCTGGACTTCCTTTTCATAATCGCGGAATTCCATGAGAGTCTTTAGAGGGTTGCCATTGAACTGTCCAGCGTATGGCTTTGTTGCGCGGTCTGCTTTCATTTCGCCAGAACCAAGAACAGCAGCATTATACCCGTTCTTTTCCTGGGTTCTTTCCGCGACAACTACGTTGCCTTCAACTTTAATGACAGTGACTGGTGTAAGCTTGCCTTTCTCGTCAAACACCTGTGTCATGCCAACTTTCTTTCCGATAAGCCCTAACATCTCTTACCTCATTACTGCTTTATCTCTACATCAACACCAGCCGGGAGCTCAAGTTTCATCAATGCTTCCATGACCTTGTCTGTAGGATCTAAAATATCAATTAACCTCTTATGGGTTCTCATTTCAAACTGTTCGCGTGATTTCTTATTAACGAACGGTGACTTCAAAACAGTGATTTTGTTAATGCGGGTTGGGAGAGGTACTGGACCAGAGACTTTTGCTCCAGCCTTTACAACTGTCTGTACAATAGACATTGCGCTCTGTTCTACGAGCTCAACATCAAAACCTCTCAGTCTAACGCGAATTCTATCGTTAGCCATTTTTCCTCCAAAAAATCAGGTCTTGCCCAGAGTTAATCTCTAGGCAAGACATTCGTATTTAATTATTACTCAAGAATTTCTGTAACCTGACCGGATGCAACAGTTCTTCCACCTTCACGAATAGCGAAGCGGAGTCCCTTGTCCATAGCGATTGGGTGAATAAGCTCAACAATAAGGTCTGTATGATCACCAGGCATGACCATGTGGACACCCTCTGGGAGGCTTACTGTACCAGTAACATCAGTTGTTCTGAAATAGAACTGTGGTCTGTAACCAGCAACGAATGCGCTGTGACGTCCACCTTCTTCCTTAGAAAGAACGTAAACTGTTCCAACGAACTTTGTGTGTGGTGTGATTGATTTTGGCTTTGCAAGAACCTGTCCTCTGACAACTTCCTTCTTATCAACACCTCTGAGAAGTGCACCAATGTTATCACCAGCCTGTCCTTCATCGAGGAGCTTGTTGAACATTTCAACGCCT
>CAVKHB010000103.1:0-5379 GCA_963656005.1 Coriobacteriaceae bacterium | reverse complement strand
ACAGTGGGACGTAATCTTTAAGAGCCGTTTTACCAATTACAACACCACAAGCATGAGTTGAAACATGTCTTGCTAAGTTCTCTAGTCTAAGAGAAACATCAAAAAGTTCTTCATAAACTCCACCACGGTCTCTTACTTCTTGTAATTCTGGAGTTACCATCAATGACCATTGCAAAAGGGAGCTTACACGTTGCTCTTTAGCTTCATCTGGGAGGGTGTCTAATATAAACTTTGTAATTCTATTGGATTCATCAAAAGGAATGTCCAAAACCCTTGCAACGTCCTTAACTACGGCCTTTGCCTTAAGGGTTCCAAATGTTGCTATCTGACCCACTCTATCAACACCATAATGGTCAGTTACATAGTCAATAACTGCCTGTCTTCCCTCGTAACAGAAGTCAATATCAAAATCAGGAAGAGAGACTCTAGATGGATTTAAAAATCTTTCAAACAGAAGGTCGTGAGAAATTGGGTCAACGTTTGTAATGTCAATACAGTAAGCCACAAGAGAGCCGGCACCAGAACCTCTTCCTGCTCCAACTGGAATTCCATGTGTCTTTGCCCAGTAGATATAATCTCGGACAATGAGGAAGTAGCCATCAAAATGCATTTTTAAAATGACACTTAGCTCGTAACTTAATCTTTCTTCAAGAACTTTTCTCTGTTCCGGTCTTTCTTTATATCCTGGATAACGTCTTTCCAGTCCTTGCCAAGCCAAGGCTTGAAGGAACTCTTCCGTATCTTTGTACTCGGAAGGAACCTTGACTGTTGGAAGCAGGGGACCGGGGAAATCAATGTTAAAATTACACCGTTCTGCAATCTTAACAGTATTCTCTATAGCCTCTGGATACTTGGAGAAAAGCTCTGCCATCTCATCTCCACTCTTCATGTAGAATTCTTGAGTTTGAAAGCGCATTCTGTCAGTATCGGCCTTTTTTTTGCCCGTTCCTATGCATAATAGGATATCGTGCGCATTGGCATCGGCCTTTTCAATATAGTGAATATCATTGGTTGCAACCAACGGAATATCAAGGTCCTTGGCCAGTTGTGCCAACTTAGGAAGCACTTGAATTTCTTCTGGAATGAAGTGGTTTTGGATTTCAATGTAGTACCTATCTCCAAAGACTTCCTTATACCATCTAGCCGTCTCGTAGGCACCTTCATCATCGTCAGATAAAAATTTCTGGGGAAGTTCTCCAGCAAGACAAGCGGAAAGACAAATTAGCCCCTCGTTGTGCTCTTTAAGAACCTTTCTGTCAATCCTAGGCTTCATGTAGAACCCGTCAAGATAGCCAATACTACACAACTCCATAAGGTTGTGATAACCCTTGTCAGACATGGCCAACAGAATAAGGTGATATCTTTTTGTGCCCGGCTCCTTAATCTCTAAACCGTCTGGGCAAATGTAGAACTCGCACCCCGGAATTGGCTGAATTCCCTCTTTTTTACAAAGAGTATAAAAGTCCATTACACCAAACATGTTTCCATGGTCAGTGATGGCTAAAGCTTTTATCCCTAACTCCTTAGCTTTTGCAATATATTTTACCACTGAGGCTGCGCCATCAAGCAAAGAATAATCCGTATGATTATGAAGATGCACAAATTCTGTCATAAGATAACTACTCCACACATATTTAGTACTTTTTACTCTACCAAAAATTCACCTTTCTGTACAGTTTTTATTTGCCTTTTATTTTCCGTTTTCGTAAATTTCCATCATGCAGAACACCATGACAAATTCCAACGATAGAAGTTTTCTTGGCACAGAACCTATTGGAAAGCTCCTTTTAAAACTAGCACTCCCTTCAGTTATAGCACAAGTAATTAACATGCTCTACAACATTGTTGATAGAATCTATATTGGGCATATTCCTGAAACGGGTTCCCTGGCTTTAACAGGCCTAGGGCTCTGTCTTCCTTTGATACTAATTGTCTCTGCCTTTGCAGCTCTCGTTGGTAGTGGTGGAGCTCCACGAGCTTCTATTGCCATGGGTAAAGGAGATTACCAAGAGGCCGAGCGAATAATGGGAAATTGCTTCACTTTGCAAATCATTATCTCTATTGTTCTAACAGTAATTTTGAACCTCTATTGCGAGCCTCTTTTGTTGCTTTTTGGCGCCTCTGAAAATACTATTGGCTATGCCGTAGATTACATGAAGATTTATTCCTTTGGCACTTTATTTGTTCAATTTACCCTTGGAATGAATATGTTTATAACCGCCCAAGGTTTTGCAACAATAAGCATGATAACAACAATTGTTGGAGCTATAAGCAACATTATTTTAGACCCAATCTTCATATATGCTTTTGGGATGGGAGTGAAAGGTGCTGCTATTGCAACTGTAATCTCCCAAGCGTTGTCTGCTGTCTGGATAGTTTGCTTCCTGTTCGGCAAAAAAACTTCTTTGAAAATAAGAAAAGAAAATCTTACACTAAAAGCCTCCGTCATTCTCCCTGTAATTGCCCTTGGACTAGCAACGTTCATTATGCAAAGTACAGAGAGCATAATTTCAATCTGTTTTAACTCTTCTCTTCAAAAATATGGCGGGGATCTTGCCGTTGGTGCCATGACAATTTGTAGTAGCGTAATGCAATTTGCCATGTTGCCTCTTAATGGACTTGGACAAGGGGCTCAACCAATTACCAGTTACAACTTTGGGGCAAAAAACAAGGAAAGAGTAAAGCAATCTTTTAGCCTTTTGCTGAAGGTGGATTTAATTTATGCCGTAACTTTATGGTTATGCGTAATGCTTTTTCCTTCAGTTTTTGCTCATATTTTTACAAGCGAAGCAGCCTTAGCGGCCTACACAACACCGCTTTTGAGAATTTACATGGCAATCACTGGACTCTTTGCAATTCAAATGGCTTGCCAGAACACCTTCACCTCAATTGGTTATGCTAAATCTTCCATAATGGTGGCCTGTATGCGAAAGATAGTGCTATTAATTCCACTCATCTACCTACTTCCGGCTATCATTCCATCAAATAAGGTTCTTGCTGTTTATCTTGCAGAACCTATTGCAGATATACTTTCTGTTACATTCTGCACAATACTTTTTGCATCTCAATTCAAGAAAGCAATGAGGACTCTGGATTAAAGATTATTACATCAATAGTGCGGTGGTTTTTTGTTGGGACGAGCCTCAGTGTCTAAATCTTCCACGCGTTTTGCAAGGAACTCAACCTGACGCTCCAACTTGCTAACAAGCATTTGTTGCTCTGTAACAATATCGTTTAACTCTCTAACCGTTTCTTGGAGATAAATGATATTTATTTCCGCTTTTTCCATTCGTTTATCCAAAATTTATCCCCCCTTTTTTTTGTTGCAATTTGTGTATAGCCAAATTATACTTGATGTTGCAAGTTGTTGCAATTAGAACTTTTGCAACAACAAAAACAAAAAAAGAGAGGCGGATAGAACAAATGCGGGGGGAAAGAGTTGCGCAACTAGAACTAATTTTAAGGGGGCATCCAGAAGGCTTGCGCAAATCAGACATAGCAAGAAGACTTGGAGTGCATAGAAGCACAATTGGGCGATACATTGACGAGCTTAAGCAGTACAGTGACATCTACGAAGACAAAAATCTAGTGAAGATTCTTCCTAAAGAAGGAGAAGAACCTCTAGCCTTAAGCATATATGAAAGTCTAGCTCTAAACATGGGAGCAGAACTTCTTTTATCTAACTCTGAGTACACGAACCCGCATTTGGCATCGGGCTTAAGAAAGATTGCAATGGGCATGCAGAGTTACGCCCCCAAAATCAGTGCAAATATCGTGCAGTTGGCAGATGAGATTCAGAATGAGGCGTCAAAAAAAGAGGCTCTCTTTCACAGTAATTCTATCTTGGACACGCTTATAGATGCCTGGGTTACGGGCAGAATTGTGCGCATTATCCATAGTCCCAAGATGATGCCTGAAGGCTCTACCAAGGTACCTGCGGACGAGGAAACAGAGCTCGCGCCGTACTTCATTGGCTACATTGAAAGCGAGCATGGACGCAACCCCATGACGGTCACAGGCAGACTGCGACATACGTCGGAAATCGTTACAATAGATATAAAAAACATCAAAGAAGTGACCATTCTAAATGAGACTTACACCATCCCAGACAACCTAAAGGCATTTAGGAAAAACGAGTCCCCTGCAGATGCAAATGACGTTGTTGACCTAATCCCACTTGAGCTGTTAGTCAGGCAAAAGAGTGCTCTAAATTCATTCGATACGCTGTCGCACGGGGATATAGAGATGGAAAAGCTGGAAGATGGCTCCTTGCGTTGCAAATTTGATGCAGAAAACTCCATTGAATTAATTCTTCGAATCATCCAGTGCGGTAGCGCCGTTGAGGTTTTGGGGCCACCCTCCTTCAGGTCTAGATTCGTGAATTACTTATCCCGAATCTTGGCCATGTATCACGTGCAGGAGTAAGGGAATTTTAACCCGATATTATTGGCATTTTCCTCTTTTTTTATTGTAAATATATCAATTTAGCGATATTCTGTTTAATTGCGTTGACCTAGCTATTTTGGGCTAGGTTGGTTGCAAAAATCATAAGCAAAAAAAGACAGTGAAAGTCAAAAGCCTGCCAAAGGTAGGCAAATCAAATCAAGGAGGATTTTCATGGCAAGAAAAATGAAATCCATGGACGGCAACAACGCAGCTGCGCATGTAAGTTATGCATATTCAGAAGTTGCTGCCATTTATCCAATCACTCCATCCAGCCCAATGGCTGACCTTGTAGACCAGTGGAGTGCGAATGGACTGAAGAACATCTTTGGAACACAGGTCAAAGTTGTTGAAATGCAGTCCGAGGCTGGAGCAGCAGGTGCTGTCCACGGAGCTTTGGGATCAGGTGCTATCACAACCACCTACACAGCTTCCCAGGGTCTTCTTCTAATGATTCCAAACATGTACAAGATTGCTGCAGAGCAGCTCCCTTGTGTTTTCCACGTAAGTGCTCGTACCGTTTCAACTCATGCACTTAACATTTTTGGAGACCACAGCGATGTCATGGCTTGTCGCCAGACAGGTTTTGCAATGCTTTGTGAAGGTAATGTCCAGGAAGTTATGGATTTGGCTCCAGTAGCTCACCTTTCAGCTTTGACTGGAAAGGTTCCATTCATCAACTTCTTTGATGGTTTCCGCACAAGCCACGAAATTCAGAAAATTGCAGTATGGGATTATGAGGATCTCAAAGACATGTGTGATATGGACGCCGTCAAGGCCTTCCGCGCACATGCACTCAACCCAGAACACCCACACATGAGAGGAAGCCATGAGAATGGAGATATTTTCTTCCAGCATAGAGAAGCTTGCAACAAGTTCTATGACGAACTTCCAGCAGTGGTTGAGTCCTACATGGACAAAATCAATGCAAAGATT
>CAVKHB010000102.1:4876-5396 GCA_963656005.1 Coriobacteriaceae bacterium | reverse complement strand
GGCAAATACTTTTGATGTGTCCAATGTGTAAATAGCCGTTTGGCTCAGGTGGGAAACGAGTGACTATTTGGTTGTTTGGCACTCTTCCGTTTGCAAGGTCGTCTTCAATGATTTTTTCAATGAAGTTCAAAGGAGATTTTTCTTTTACTTCTGTCTCCTCAAGGATTGTTTCGTTCTTGTCCATAATTCCTCCGTAGCCCTTCCAAAGGGGCCCTAAAGTTTTAGCAAATCATAGCATATTGACTTAAAACATGCCATAATCATACCTATATTAAAGAGTACACGCTAAACGTGCAATATGGAGCAGTTATGATAGTTTGTGTTGGTGAATCGCTGGTAGATGTGGTTTATAAAGATGGTATTGTATCAGAAACGGTTGGAGGCGGTCCGTTCAATGTTGCATTAACTACTGCAAGACTTGGCGCTTCTACTGCTCTATTTACCAAGGTCTCAAAGGATTCCTACGGTAATATGATTCTTGAAAAGCTCATAGATAATTGCATTATGTTTGACCCTCAGT
>CAVKHB010000102.1:0-4866 GCA_963656005.1 Coriobacteriaceae bacterium | reverse complement strand
CGTAGAGCTTCCTACGCTTTGCAGTAAGGCAATTATTGACCAAGAGGGAAAGGCTGAGTATGTATTTGATTGGAAACAAACGGCAGCCTCAAATGCAACTGTTGCCCAAATTTCTAATGCTTTCTCCGTGATGACGGACATTGATTTCATTATGACGGGTTCTTTGATGCTCGCTTTTCCTACTACAAGAGATGTTGTTTTTCCTGCAATAGATACCGTACATCCAAGACCAGTTGTTTTCTATGATCCCAATGTAAGACCAGCTGTTATTGAGGATATGGCAGAATTTAAAACCAAGCTGCTTCAATTTGCTCAACAAAGCGAAATTGTTAAAATTAGTGAAGATGATTTGAACTTGGTTTTTCCTAATATGTCACTAGATAAAGCCATAGAAAACCTAAGAAAATCTTGTAAACTTTATCTTATTGTCACTCGTGGAGAGAGGGGCGCTTCTTGGTACGCTCCAAACTTTGAGATAGGCGTTCCTGCTTGCAAGCCTAAAACTTTGGTTGACACCATTGGTTGCGGAGATGTTTTTTCTGGAGCCCTTTTGGCGCAACTTCAAAAAAGAAAGGACAGGTGTAAAAAGGGTATTGAAGACCTCTCTGAGACAGAAGCCAAGAAGATGCTTGAATTTGCATCAAAGTTGGCAGCAGATAACTGCACAAAGAACGGCTGTGAGCCATCCCATAAAGCTCTATCCTAAGCGCACGTTAAATTCTTCTATGTGAAATTCTTCTATTGGCATGGTTTTGCTTTTGCGTTACTATTTTGAGCATGAAGATTAAGAGCAAAGCAGTTAGGATTCTTTTGATCATACTTGGAATTATCCTCGTGGTTTGTATTGGTTATGCTTTAGTTCAATGGACCACGGCAATTGAATCAAAACAGCGGCAAAAAGAGTTAAGAACTGCCTTGCTAGAGGTTCTTAATACCTCTGGAGAGAAGGGGCTTTTAGAGATGGCCGGAGTTCCTGTTGATAACATCTACTACGGGGATTCTGGTGTGACACTCTTTCAAGGCAATGAGGGCTCTTGGAAATACAGCGAGGACGAACTTCAAAATATCAGCATATTTGAGAAATGCAACAAGGCAGTAGTTCACATTGAAACCAAAGTTTCAAATGATTCTTCTTATTTTGATGCCATTCCTACAACGGATACCGGCTCCGGCTTTTTGGTCTCTGCAGACGGCTATATTGTCACCAACGAACACGTGATATCTGATGCCTCTGTGATAACGGTATCCCTCTATGATAACTCAACTTACGAAGCTGAATTGATTGGCATAGATAGCGAGAACGATATTGCTGTGATTCGCATCACACCAGCCGATGGAGTTCAGTTAGACTATCTTACTTTTGGTGACTCAGACTCGCTTGTGGTAGGACAGAAGGTTCTTGCAATAGGGAACCCTTTTGGTTATGACAGAACGCTTGTAACCGGTTGCATTTCTGGTTTAAGTAGGCCAATTAGAGATGAAGATGGTAAGGTTCTTTTGGGCATGATTCAAACTTCGGCTCCAATAAATCCAGGAAACTCCGGAGGACCGCTACTTAACACAAAAGGGGAAGTAATTGGCATTAACACATCAATTTACTCCACAAGTGGTACCAGTCAAGGAATGAACTTTGCTGTAGCTTCAAACACCGCAGCAGATGCAGTTGCTGATTTGATAAAGTACGGTAAGGTCACCCGAGGTTGGCTGGACATTGTTCCTGTTCAGCTTTCACAGTCCATTGTTGATTATGCAGGTCTTAAGGTCTCAAAGGGTCTTTTGGTTAGCCAAGTGGTTACAAATGGAAAGGCAGACAAGGCAGGGCTCAAAGGCGGTACAACGCAAGTACTTTATGGCTCTTCTGTTATCTACTTGGGTGGCGATATCATTACTCAAGTCAACGGGGTGGATATTACAGATTACAATGACCTCTTTACTTCTCTTTCCAATACAAAGCCAGGAGACAAGGTTTCCGTGGTGGTAAACCGCAACGGCTCAACGGTGAAACTTACTATTGAGCTTGTGGAGCGAACAGAAGAATATTTAAGCTGGATTTCGCAATAAATAATAGGAAAAGTAAGATGTCAGAGGAGTTTTCAAAACTTGATTCCAGTTGGGGCGGAGACTTGGTTCAAAATGTCCATGGTGCAGTGCAATGGATAGATAAACCGTTTGTGGTTCACGCTCCTTTTGAGACTTCTGGAGATCAACAACAGGCCATAGACAAGCTTTCAGATGGCATCCTTAATGGAGATAGATATCAGACCTTAAAAGGTGTAACGGGGTCCGGAAAGACGTACACTATGGCAAAAATTATAGAGAAAGTGCAACGTCCTACCCTCGTTTTGTCTCACAACAAGACTTTGGCTGCTCAGCTTTATAAGGAGTTTAAATCCTTTTTTCCAGAGAACAGAGTAGAGTATTTTGTTTCAACCTACGATTATTATCAGCCTGAAGCTTATGTCCCTGGTAAGGACTTATACATAGAAAAAGATGCCGATATAAACGAAGAGATTGACCGCATGAGATTATCGGCCTCCTTCTCGTTGATGGAGAGAAGAGATGTCATTGTGGTTGCCACCGTCTCATGTATTTTCAGCCTTGCAAATCCCGTGTCGCTTAGGGATATGACGCACGTGTTTAGGACGGGTATGGTTTTCAATCACAGGACGGAGCTAGAGCAGCTTACAAGAATGCAATACGAGCGCAATGATATGGTGCTCACTCGAGGCGCGTTTCGTGTGCATGGCGATGTGATTGAGATTTTCCCGCCGTACTTGGAGAATGCTGTGAGAATTACGCTGGATTGGGACACCGTTGAAACTATTCAATGGTTTGACCCTATCTCTGGCGAAAAGCAAAACAAGCAGGAGAGTTTTACGCTTTATCCTGCTAAGCAATTTGTCATGCCAAAAGAGCAAGTTATGGCTGCTTTGGACCGCATTCGCAAGGAGATGGAGGACCAGTACGAGTATTTCATGAACACTGGACATCCTCTGGAGGCAGAAAGAATTAAGACGCGGGTTGAGTATGACCTTGAGATGCTACAGGAGCTTGGTTATTGCTCAGGTATTGAGAATTACTCTAGGCCACTTTCCAATAGGGCGCCAGGGGAGAGACCTGCTGTCTTGTTGGACTATTTCCAGCCCGATTTTCTTACCTTCATAGATGAGTCGCACGTTACGCTACCTCAAATTGGCGCAATGTATGAGGGTGACCACTCGCGTAAGGTAAACCTTGTACAGTATGGATTTAGGCTGCCTTCTGCTCTTGATAATAGACCTCTTAAATATGATGAGTTTGATAGCGTCACAGGGCAGAGAATTTTTGTGTCGGCCACACCAGGAAAGTTGGAAAAGCAGCTCTCTTCTCAAATTGTGTCTCAAGTAATTAGACCTACTGGACTTTTGGATCCTGAAATTATCGTGCGTCCTACAGAGGGTCAGATGGAAGACCTTCTTGGCGAGATTAGAAAGCGTACCGCAATCAAGGAGAGGATTCTTGTCACCACGCTGACTAAGCGCATGGCAGAAGATATTGCCGATTTCCTTGCCTCTAAAGGAGTTAAGGTTCGTTATTTGCACTCTGAAATTGACACCATTGAGCGCGTTGAAATCCTCAAGCAGCTTAGGCTAGGCGAGTTTGATGTCCTAGTTGGCATTAACCTCCTGCGAGAGGGTCTTGATTTGCCCGAGGTTTCACTGGTTGCAATCCTAGATGCCGATAAGATTGGCTTCTTGCGCAGCACAACTTCTCTCATTCAGACCATAGGTCGTGCCGCCCGTAATGCAAACGGTAAAGTCATCATGTATGCGGACAGAATAAGCGACGCCATGAAGGAGGCCATCACGGAAACGCAAACTAGACGTGCCATCCAAATGCAATATAACCAAGAACACAACATCACGCCCAAGACCATCTCCAAGGCAGTAGAGGACATCCTAGAGCGCGAAAAGGCCGATATTGTTGAAAATAGCAAGCAAGATATCAAAATTATTAAGGCTGGCTTTAATCTTCTTATTCCTGCAGACAGAAAGCGTTACATTAAAGAGCTCGAAACACAAATGCTCCAAGCCGCAAAGGACTTGGAGTTTGAAAGAGCAGCTCTATTGAGAGATGAGATTCAAAACCTATTCAATGGTTAAGATATCAATAAACCCGGTGACTTCAAAAATCTCAAGAACAGCTTCATTTGCATTGATGACTTTCATTGTACCTTGTTTATTCATTATCTTCTGCAAGGCAAGTAGAACTCTCAAACCAGCAGAGGAGATGTATTCCAAATTCTTAAAGTCAAAAACTAGACTAGTAATACCGTCAATACAACTTCCTACTTCACTTTCAAGTTTTGGTGCTGTTGTAGTATCCAATCTCCCACTAACTGAAACGTTTAGTTCAGTTCCATTCAAAGTTTTTTTAATTTCCATTTTTCTTGTTCCTTTAATTGTGAATCATAACACATTTTTGTAATTTCTACTCAATAAAATTGAATTTAGTTAGTGCCTAGTAAGCTTGCCATTGTTGAATTCTAGAATCTTTGCAATTCTTATTCCAATGGTAATCTTATCAGAGGCTGGTTTGTAGGAAGTGTAGGCTTTAATCTTTTGCCCATCGTAATCGGCTGTCACAAGATACTCTTTTCCTAGGTATTCACATCTTACAATTTGTGCATTTTCAAAGCGCAGGTGTGGGAAAAATTCTGGGAAGGGAAGTTCAGGAATATCGTTTACAACCATATCCTCTGGTCTAAAGAATAGTTTATGTTCGGGGCCAAAGCATTGGTAGATGAACTTGGAAGCTTCTGTTTCAGGCACTCTAAGAGTTTTTAAGATGATATCGTAAGGCAACATGTTGCATTCTCCCATGAAG
>CAVKHB010000101.1:0-5459 GCA_963656005.1 Coriobacteriaceae bacterium | reverse complement strand
GTAATGTCGTTCGTTTAAACCATATTTCGTGATTACAAAACAATTCTCTTCATCATCTATTAAATGGTCTGACCCCCAGAACCATTTAATAGCAACATAATCAACATAAAATTCAACGGCATATTGACCAAGATTAAAACGAACAATCTCACTGAATTCTTCACTTCTAAACCAATAATTCCCTTCAATAGACTTTAGTGTCTTTCCTTTCATTGAGGCCATGATTTCTATCATTTCTTCACGAATTGTCAAATCTATCATTTTTGTTTCTTCCTCTTAATAAAATGAATCTTGTGGTGATTTTTTTCCAAATTGATTTTTACTTCAACCGCAGGGCTTCCTTCTGTTTTTGGATAAGGCCTGAAGAAGGTTTGAGTTTTATCTCCCAACTGAGTCTTTAAACCATGATGGTTTTCTAGATATTCAGTTACACCACCCTCACTAATTCTAGAATAGAAATCCATTGCTGTTTCCATGGGATTATCAGATTCAATAGTCCATACTTTCTTTCCCATGCCAGTCTCTCCAAAAAATCCGCCATCATTTGTTTTATAGTACTGAGAAGTTTTCATTGCATTACTTGGATAGTTGCTTCCTGTTTCTGGTTTTCTTGTAACCATGTTATCACAGTACGTTTTCACTTTCTCATCATTGTAATATTCAATGGTATGAGTATCAGTGCCAGCATTGTACTTAGGAGTATCCTCTGAAACAAGCCAATCACCTTTGGACTCTTCTTTTCCTTTATTTTGGTTGGTATAAGAGCCTTTTGAGTAAAAGTATGTCTTCTCGTACTTTGTGCTTATTCCAGATCCCATCTATCACCTATGCTTTTGTCTCTTGCTTCTCCTCAGATGTTTCTTTCTTTACCTTTTTTGCATACGTTGTCCAATCTGGATATCTATAGAAAACCGTCTTATCTTCAAATTCCTCAAATATAGCCTTTGGCATTGAGCCATATACTAAAACTATTCTTGGCTCTAGATACTCAAGCATTGCCCCTAGTCCTGCCTTAAAATGTTGTTTCTCTAGTGCAGTCTTTATCACACCATAAGATCCAATACTTACAATACTGTGTTTCTCCACTCCTAAAAAAGCAAGCGGTTGAGAAAACATACAGGTTGTGTAAGTTCTTTCATCTCCCCATCTTACGTTTGGTATTACATAAACTCCTTTCTTTTGTAGATAATAACCAATGGCATGATTTCTGTACTTATTAACCACCTGTGCTGCAAAAGGAGCATCCCAGTATAAAGAAGCATCTGGACTTATTACTGCTTGGTACTTCTTAAACTCCTTTACATACTCATTAGGATTTCTTAACAGATCTGCAAACTCTATATCATTTTCATATTCACAAATTGCAAAGTGACTAGGTGTTACTTTATCCCTTTTGCTAAAAGGAACCATTGCTTTAGGGATGGCTAAAATCTCTGGAGCTTTAATAATTGGTATTTCAAAAATTACATCAAAATCTGCTCCTTTGACCAACTCTGGATTACATCCATCTGTAATAATTGCTGGGTTCTTGACGCCAAAATTTTGCATTGTACATGCTTTGCTTTTTGCCATGTAATTTACCTCCCAGTAATTAATTATTGCAACAAAATTTGCTTTGGATGTTTTTCTTATAACACAACTACTATCAGTTGTAAAGAAAATTCATTTATAAGGTAAGCTAAACCTGCCCTATTCAAATTTCATTTATTAAAAGGTGGGAACAAATAACCCAATAACCACACTATTTTATTAAAGTCACAAACAGTCACAAAAACCTTGATATTTTTCAAAAACCGTGGTATACCAACATAGAAGTTAGGACGGTTTCGTCCTAAGTACAAGGTGAAATACATGGTTAAACGAGATTTCTATATGAATCGGCTGATTCACAGTATGTGGAACGGCGAGATAAAGGTCATCACAGGCATACGCAGATGCGGCAAGTCCGTGCTGCTTTTTGACTTGTTTTTTGAGTATCTTCTTTCGCAGAACGTTTCGGAAGACCATATTTTGAAAATCGAGCTAGATCAGCGACGGTACTATAAGTTCAGAAATCCGATTACTTTATGCGAATATATAGAAAGCACTGTCCGTAACAGGAAGGACGAAAAGTTCTATCTGTTCATTGACGAGGTGCAGCTCACCACGAAAGTGGTGGACAAGGAAAACGGCGGCATTGAGGTTACCATTTACGATATGCTGAGCGAACTCAAGGCATACAAAAACCTTGATGTTTATGTCACCGGCAGTAACTCCAAAGGGCTGTCAAAAGACATTGCTACAGAGTTCCGCGGGCGCGCTACGCAGATTCATGTGTTCCCGCTGTCGTTTGCGGAGTTCTATTCTGCTGTGGGCGGTGACGAGCGAAAAGCACTGGATACCTATATGCTCTACGGCGGTATGCCGAGACTTTTAACACTGGATGATGAAAAGGATAAGAAGGATTACCTGACCTCTCTCTACAGCGAACTGTACGTCAAGGATATCGTGGAGCGAAACGGCATCGAGCGTGAGGATGTTTTGAATGACATTTTGAATTTCCTTGCTTCGCAGATCAGTTCGCTGACAAATCCAACCAATATCGCAAACGCCATCGCGTCCATGAAGAACGAGAAAATCAATCCTGCAATGGTTTCAAACTATGTGCAGTATGTTATCGACTCCTTCCTCATTTCAATGGCAAAGCGATATGACGTCAAGGGAAAGACCTATTTCAAGTATCCGAACAAATACTACTATACGGATATCGGGCTTCGGAACGCACGGCTGAATTACCGCCAGTACGATCCCGGTCATATCATGGAAAACATCATCTACAACGAACTTCTGCGGCGCGGGTACTCCGTTGATGTCGGTGTGGTTTGCGACCGCACAGGCGACAGCAAGGTTCAGAAAGAGATTGACTTTGTGGTAAACGATGCGGATAAAAAAATCTATATTCAGTCCGCTTTCCGCATGGATACCGATAAAAAAGAATCCTCCGAGCTGGCATCGCTGATGCTTACCAGGGATTTCTTCAAAAAGATCATTGTCCGCATGGATGTGCCGCACAACTTTTATGACGACAACGGCATCTTCCACTGCAACCTGATCGACCTGCTGCTTGGCCGGGTAGAATTGTTCTGACAAAATAGGCTATTATAGTAGTTCTCCTGTCCTGTATCCCTTCCAAGTTAGGTATAACTTACACTCCCATTATCAATGTTTTCTTTCTTAAGACGTTCATCTATCTTTCCAGAGAGGGCATCAGATACCATTCTCTGAAATCCATCCCGATGTTAAATATTTGTGAAACATATTCATTTTTTTTGTTACACATAAACGATTTACGGTAATTTTTTAGGTAACATTATCTCATAATTTGTTTCACATGGAGTTTCTATGAGTACAATTGTCTCTTTAATTGAAGAAAAATCCTCTTTAACAAAAAGGCTTACTTACCATTGAAATAACATCTTTGTAGTAAATTACACTGCTACATTTTGGCTCACACCCACTACACTTGCTACACTTCAGGCCACACTTACTACAAAGTTCCCGCCTCCCGCGGCCCAAATCTGTTCCATTCGTCCTCTGATTCGTTCGGGTCGTTCCATCCGTGTGGGTCGTGTGGGTCGTTGCGGTCGTTGCGGTCGTGTGGGTCGTTCCAGTCGTTCAAGTCGTTCAAATTACAAATGTAATAGCAAAAACTCCATCCAAGATATCCCTATGGACGTCCTAGTCTACAGAAATACCGATTTCCTTAAGCTCCAGCAAGTAGTCTTGCAAAAAACTCTCTAAAAACCTATTTATACACAACCTCAAACTCTTCAAAGACAACAAGCTCATTTTCATCAAAATGACGCCCTGCCTCTTCAAATTCAGCCTGAAATATAGCCTTATGGACATCACGCCAATATGAAAGAGACTTATCCCCTTCTCCCTCAAGATAAGCATGCCGTTCAGTGATAGCTTTAAACGGAATAATGTCAACGACCACAGTTCTAGTCACACACGCAGCCTGATTATTAGCAAAAAGAATCACATTAAACTCGCCTGCAAGCGGAAGACTCTCGCCCGCTAATTCATACAACCTAAAAGCACTGGAAGTTGCACGTTTTGTCCCTGCAAGAACAAGACTGGCAAGATGATTAGACTCTGGACCACTATCACAAAACGCCCACGCCTCATAAGAAGACTGCATAATATCACTATAGACCGATGTCTTTGAGCACAAACTTTCTGTATAGGCTTTCCACATTTCACTTGCGTTCATGATTCAAAACAATCCTATTGTAGACAATAATGCCCAAAATGCTAATTACAAAAGTAACAGCAAAAACAATAATAGCACCACCATACTGCTTATTACCCAAAGCATTGCCACCAATGGTGGAAGTAATAACAGAAGGGATACGTCCAAAAAAGCTAATCAAAAGCCACATTAAAAAAGGCATATCGGTAAGACCTGCATAGTAGCTTAGTATATCCTTTGGAGTTCCAGGCAACATATAAACCAAGAGAAAAAGCATCTCACGCTTTTGGTTAGTTTTAAGGAACTTGAGTTGTGCTATTTTCTCTTCAGAAAAGAAAATACTTACTATTTTCATGCCAAAACAGCGAACAAGAAAAAAAACAAGAACACTACCAATAGAAATTCCAACAAGACATAGTATGGTTCCCTCTAAAGCACCAAACGCATAACCTGCTGCAAGCTCAAAAGGCTCGCCAGGGATGAATGCTATTAAAATTTGAAAAATAAGCATTCCAACAAACGCAACTCTAGAGCCCCACTGGTGAGAATCAACCCACGCTCTAACGAGCTCAGAATCCGATATAAACTTTACCAGTGGTTTGCCTACAAAAAAACCAATCAAACCCAAAGCTACCAGAGTTATTGCACCAGCAATAACAACAAGCCTCTTTTCTTCTCTATTAGACACTTATAATTTATTCTTCCTTCTTTTCTTTGCCGTTTCTTTCTCAAACCAACATTTAGTACACATTTTGTTGATTATATATGAAGAAAAAACATAGAAGTCAAGCAAGGAGATTTTTATCCTTAATTTCCCCAAGGTCAAGTTTCCAATATTAACTTTCATTGGACACCTTTTTTGAAATGAATTAAACTAGTTATGAGGTTTATAAAACCTCTAACAGAGGAAAATAAATGAAAAGAGTAGAGCAATTTTTAAAGGATGCAGGAACCTACTACCTTGCAACAGTTGAAGGAGACCAACCAAGGGTCAGACCATTTGGAACCGCTCACATTTTTGAAGGCAAACTTTACATTCAGACTGGAAAGAAAAAGGACGTCTCCAAACAGCTACACCTTAATCCAAAGGCAGAAATTTGTGCCTTTATGAATGGAAAGTGGCTCCGTGTCTCTGGAGAGTTAATTGAAGACGACAGAAGAGAAGCGAGAGTCTCAATGCTTGAAGCCTATCCATCACTAAAGAAAATGTATGACCCAGATGATG
>CAVKHB010000100.1:0-5569 GCA_963656005.1 Coriobacteriaceae bacterium | reverse complement strand
TCCCGCATTGTCTACACCCCTTTAAAATCAAAGGTTTATGATTTGGGTTTTTTTTCCATTCATCTAAAACCGTTTCTATTTTTCTTCTAAGCATATAGTCCTCCTAAAGTTAAGGATAACCTTGACTCCAATATTTTTCAAGGGACTTTTTAGCTTGTTCTCAATATTTTCCAATGGACTTTTAAGCTGGTTCTCAATATTTTCCAAGGGACTTTTATTTCAAGTTCCCCAAGCCTTCAACGACTTGTCATTTTTTCTTGCCTACAAAGCCCCGTTTAATGTAAAATTTGCGTAAACTAAATGGAGGAATGACTATGAAAAAGTTTTTGAGTATTTTGCTCGTACTATGTTTAGTCACAGGACTCGTATTTGCCCAAGGACAGGCTGAAAAAGACCCTAATTCAATTGAGGCAAAAATTGAAGCTGGTCAAAAGATGACTGATGCTGAGCTTCTTGAACTTGCAAAGAAGGAAACAGGAAGCTTCTATGTTTATGGTAATACCTCTCGTATTGCCAAGGCTGTCACAAACTTTGTTAAGCTCTACGGTGAACAGCTTGGACTCAACGATTCCAACGCAGCTGGAACCAAGATGAATGATACCGACATCTACACAACTCTTTTCCAAGAGGCTGCAGGTGCTTCTTCAAACGTTGCTTCAATGGTCATGATTCAGGATGGCGCACAGCTTTCTGTTTACAGAGAAAATTCTTCAATCATGCTTAACTACGTCCCAGAAGCTCTCGTTGGCAAAGTAGATGAAAACGATCTTGTTCCACTTGTACATCAGTACATCAACAAGCTTTTCATTTGGAATAACATTGGTAGCAACGCTCCAGTTATCACCAACGTATGGCAGCTCACAGAGGCATCTTTGAAGGACAAGGTTTTCTTCAAGAATCCTTCCACCGAGCAAGTCAACATGAACTTCCTCATCATGTGCACCAGCGACCAGTGGGCAGAAAAGCTCGCTCAAGCCTACAAGGATTACTATGGCAAGGACATTGAACTTGGTTCCTACAAGAACGCAGGTTACAAGTGGGTTGCAGAGTTCATTGCAAACGTGAACTTCTCAATCTCCTCCGATACCACAATCTGCCAGACAATGGCTAAGGCCGATAGCGAAGGCTGTCTGGGTCTCTTTGTTCTTTCCAAAACTAGAGACGTAGATGCTTCTCTTAAGGGTAACCTCACAGTAGGAGCCTTCACAGAGCAGCAGATTAACCCATTCTCTGGCTTCATGTATCCAATGTATGTACAGATGACAGCAAAGTGCCCAAGACCATATACAACAATGCTCTTCATCAACTATTTAATGAGTGCTGAAGGATTTACTCCATGGGGTGGAACAGGATCTGGCATTCTTGGTGCTTATTCAACCAACCCAGACATTGGTGCTTCTGATGGCGATGAGCCAATTACATTCTGGAAAGATTGCCTTGTTGCAGAAGATGCTTCCTACATCAGACTTAACAAGTCTTCTGTTACAGACTTTGTAAACGCAGAGATTGCAAAGAAGTGAGTTTTTTAACACTAGGGCAGGACAGGATCCTGCCCTAACTTTAGGGGAAAAAGATGAATGAAATAGCCAAACCCAAAGTACGTAAACGGAAGCTTAAGTATAGGCTAAGAGACTTTATTTCTAAGCCTGAAAATATCATTTTGTCTATAACCGTTGTAGTTCTAGGTTTCTTTACAATTTATCCTTTACTTCTTCTTATTAAAGATACCGTAACGGTAAATATTGCAGACCTACTTTATCCAGAACTTTTTGGAAAGAAGGTGGGCTCTCTAACCACGTTCCACTGGAAGCGAATGTTACTTTCAAATATGAGTACCACTTACTTCTGGAATCCATTAAAAAATGCAGTATTAATGTCGCTTTTGGCAAGTTTTATTGCAATTTTGTATGGTGGAGTTGTCGCGTTTCTTATCACAAGAACCGACATGAAATTCAAGAAATTCTTCTCTACCTTATTCATATTCCCTTACATCATGCCATCTTGGACCATTGCCACTTTCTGGAAGAACTTCTTCCAAAATCCGTACATTGGGTCTTATCAAAGTGGAATGTTGTACTGGCTAACTGGAATATGCGTACCAGAAAAGTTTGTTTATGGATTGATTCCCTGCGCAATAGTGCTTGGACTTCACTACGCTCCGTTTGCATACATCCTTATAGGTGGAATTCTTAGAAATATGGATGCAAACCTAGAAGAGGCTGCAACAATTCTCAAAGCCTCTAGGGCAAAGATAATTAGAAAAATAACACTTCCAATAGTTCTTCCTGCCCTACTTTCCACCTTCCTACTTGTCTTCTCAAGTAGCATGAGCGCCTACGCCGTACCTCAATTCCTTGGAGGTGCAAAGGGCTTCAGCGTTCTTACCACAACCTTGAAACAATTCATTAACAGCGGATGGTACGGCCAAGGCTACATCATGGCAATCTTCATGATTATCTTTGGACTGGCCATTCTTGGCATAAATCAATACGTCACGGGAAGTCGCAAATCCTTCACCACTGTCACCGGCAAAAGCGGGCAAATCTCCTATATCAGACTAGGTGCCTGGAAGTACATCATAGCAGTCATCCTCGTCATCTTGTGCATCTTCTGCTCCTTCATGCCACTGGTGAGCTTTGCCTTAGAATCTTGTACCGATATCCCTGGCGATTATAGTAATCTAACATTAAAATACTGGATTGACCCAGGCTATCCAAAAGAGAATGGCCTTCATGGTCTATTCTATGAAAGACAGGTATGGGCGGCCTTCAAAAACAGCCTTGTGCTTTCTCTAAGCTGTGCTTTTATTGCCGGCACAATGGGCATTCTCATTGGCTATGCAGTATCCAAGAGACGAGGCTCAAAACTTGCAAAGATAGCCGATAACCTCGCTTTCCTGCCATATTTAATGCCTTCTATGGCATTAGGGGCTGCTTTTCTTGCCATTGGTGCAAAACTTGGAATTAGCAAAACCATGGGTCTTTTGATTCTTGTTGGCTCAATTAAGTATCTTCCATTTGCTTCACGAAGTGGAATCAATGCCATGCTTCAGCTTTCTGGAGAGATTGAAGAAGCTGCAATTATAGTTGACGTTCCTTGGTACAAGCGAATGCTTAGAATTATATTCCCAATACAAAAATCTACTTTCATATCGGGATATCTACTTCCATTCACATCCTGTATGAGAGAGCTTTCACTGTTTACTCTGTTGTCATCGGGCTCAATTTATTTGATGACCACGTTGTTGGAGTATTGGCAGGTGTGGTGCGACCAAAGTGCAAATGCGCTGAATCTTCTCATAGTTGTGACGGTGCTTGTTATTAACCTTTTGGTCAATAAACTCACTGGAGCAAGCATAGATAAGGGCGTTGGAGGTTGATATGCCAGAAATTAGATTGGAACACGTTACTAAACGTTTCGATAAATTTATCGCTGTTGATGACCTGAATCTTCACATCAACGAGCACGATTTCATTACTCTTTTGGGCCCTAGCGGCTGCGGAAAGACCACCACGTTAAGGATGATTGCGGGCCTTGAAACGCCAACCGAGGGACGAATCACCATTGGGGACAAGGTAGTTTTTGATGCCGATACTGGTATCAATGTCTCTCCGGCTAAAAGAGATATCGGGTTTTTGTTTCAAAATTACGCTTTGTGGCCGCATATGACGGTCTATGAGAATATCGCTTTTGGGCTGGAAAATCTCAAGTGGAAGAAGGACGATATAAAAGCACGTGTCAATGAAATGCTTGAGATGTTGAAGATTGAGGAGTTCGTATCTCGTTATCCTGCAGAGCTTTCTGGCGGACAGCAGCAGCGTGTTGCCATTGCAAGAACTCTTGCGCCTAAGCCTCAGGTACTGTTCATGGATGAGCCTCTTTCTAACTTGGATGCCAAGTTGAGAAGTGAGATGAGAACAGAGCTCAAGAGACTGCACTCGGATTCAAATTCCACCTTTGTCTACGTCACGCATGACCAACTTGAAGCTATGACGCTGGCTACAAAGATTTGTTTGATGGAAAAAGGCGTACTTCAACAATATGACCCCCCTCTCACCGTCTACTCTAAGCCATCTAATCTTTTTGTTGCAGACTTTGTAGGTAATCCCACTATGAATTTTATCAAAGCTAAGGTGCTTGGCTCTGCTGAAGATACTTTGAATGTTGAATTTCTCGGCCTCAAGGCTAGATTTAAGACCACAGATTCGGTTAAGTTGGATGGCTCAGATGTGATTTTGGGCATTAGACCAGAGTTCTTCACTATTTCAGACACGGGCAAGATTCATGCCATGGCTTACTCAACTTTGCCTTCTGGAATGGAGACCACTGTTAAGGTGCTTATCAATGGAGAGCTTATTTCTTCTGTTGTGTTTGGTGCTATTGACTATGCCGTTGACCAGCCAGTTCAGTGCGATATTGTGGGTAATCAGATTTGTTTATTTGATCCCCATACAACCAATAGAGTTGCTATTGGCTGTATAGAGATTTTGAACTGATTTTGAATCTAGTTAAGCGTGTAACTCACGCTAACGGTTGTTTGAGTATCAAATACGCTAGGATTTGAGCTAATATTGCCAGGATTCTTGAGGTAGATTAAATCCGTCTCAACTTCAACCTTAAAGCCATAGTTGAAATTATAAGATCCAAAGAGTGAAGCAACAAAGGAAGTTGTTACGCTATCTCTAAGCTTATAATTTGGGTCATTGTAGTTATCGGTTTGATGGTCTGTGGTTGGAGTTGTTTTGTTTGTATCTTTGTTAACTCTAGTCCAAACAGTGTATTTATCGTGTGTACCGTGGAACATGAGGAAGAAACTTGTTCCTGCGCTCCACTTATCAAGAACCTTATACTCTGCACTAAGATATGCAACAATAGCATCTCCACCGTACTTATAACCCAAGAAATCAAGATTGTAGTTTTCTGTTCCACCACAATCACTCATTTCTCTAAGTGCTACCACGTAGTTGATTCCGTAGCGTCCATTAGTCTGCTCTCTACCAGATTCTCCAGCCTGCTGGTCTCCATCTCTAAGATACAAATATGGAGTGGTTATTGCACCTTCTGCGTTGAGAGTCAAGATTCCCTTATTGAGTTCTGTAATAAAGGTGAGCCCAAGAAGATAACCAAGACCATCTGGTTCTGCGAGATTTGTAGTTTTGGCAGGATTTTCTTCTCCTGGAAGAACAGATTCATCAATAACTACTTGTCCGTAAAGATTTAAGCCCTTAATGATTGTCCAGTCTGCTTCAAGAGAAAGAATGGAGTTGGTGTTACTTCTTGTGTAGTTGTTGTGATACATCATAGCAGGAGCAAAGGCAATAAGATCAATCTTATTATCCTTACTCATGTACATGACACCTTCTGTGAGAGTTAAAGAAAGGTTATCAAGAATATTCCATTCTAGTCGGTGAGCAATGAAGGCTGAAATTCCATTCATGTAGTCTGACTGTCCACTTCCTACGCCATTAAGGCTCATTGTCATAGATCCATCTGTATTCTGCTTGTAGTACATCTGTGGATGTGGAAAACCAGATACCAAGAAGGTGTACTTAAAGTTCTTTTCAAAAGC
>CAVKHB010000099.1:0-5609 GCA_963656005.1 Coriobacteriaceae bacterium | reverse complement strand
ATTTTCTGCTTTAAAAGCACCTGCGAAGCTGGTACATTGTGAGCTTTTGCAACACTATCTCTTGCCAAGAAAAAGTATTTAATCAGCACTTTTTCTTGCTTAGAAAGCATTTTATAGTTACAAATCTTCTCCCAACCAGGCCGTTCTGGATGCTTTTGTTCGGCACATGTTTTTAACGTATTTTGAATTTCTCTCTTCTTAAGTTTTGGTAACTTTTGAACCTCTTGTTCTAGGATGTCTTTAAGTTCAAAAAGATGCTGTACATCCCCAAGGGCATATTGAATTTGATCTTCTGGAATTGGACGGCGCATCCAATTTGCCGTTTGAAAACGTTTTTTTGACGTCGTACTGGTATTAGAGTCTAAATTTTGGCCAAGATATTTCTCTTCCAAAGAGGTTAAATTGCCCGTAAAATCTAGGGCTAATGCCAACACACGTATATCATAGATATTCTTTAGCTGGATTTTTAGAGCCTTCCGAGCCAGTGCCGCATCACTTTGACAGGAGAACATAATCTTTTCAATTGGGCCTTCCAAGAAGGCTTTGAGAGACTCTAAGCCTTCTTTGGTCTTAATTATTTCGAGACAATCAATTATGTAGTAGTTATTTTTGTCAAAGAGCTGGATTATACAAACATGTTCACCGTAGCAATGAAGATTTGATTCTTCTTCAAAGTCCATTGCTACACTGTTTATATTTTCTTTTGTCCACTTTGAAACCAAAGCTTCCAGCTCACTAGAGGTCTTGATTATTGAATAATCCATTTTTAGATGTTTATCTCCAGTTTCTCGTTTTTTAGGAACTGTCTTACTACAATTCCTGCTTCTTTGAGCATACGAGAAGAGGCCTGAACGTTATCGGAATCTGGATATTTGTTTTCTCTATAGATGACTTCACGGATGCCGCTTTGTATGATGGCTTTGGCGCACTCGTTGCAGGGATACATGACCACATACAAGGTGCAGCCCCTAAGGTCGCGTGAAATGCTGTTTAAGATTGCATTAAGTTCTGCATGGCAGACATACGGATACTTGGTTTCAAGAGGAACGCCAACACGAGACCAAGGAAAGGTATCGTCACTACAGCCAATTGGAAAGCCGTTGTAGCCTGTTCCAACAATCTTTTTCTCTTGATTTACTATACAAGCTCCTACTTGAGTATTTGGGTCTTTGCTTCGCATGGACGATAAAACTGCCACGCTCATAAAATATTCGTCCCAAGAAATATAGTTTTTTCTTTTATCAGACATTCATGTGCTCCTTAGTTTCGTGTGATTTATTTAATACTAAACTAAAGAGCACGGGGTTTCTAGATTTATTTAGGATATTTACTTTACAATTCCGTTAGCTTTTCCAATCTTAATGAAGGATTGAACGGCTTTTTCAATCTGCTCTGGGGTATGGACGGCAGAAAGCTGAACTCTAATACGTGCCTTCCCTTTTGGAACTACTGGGTAGCAGAATCCAATTACATAGACGCCTTCTTTAAGAAGTTCATCTGCCATTTTCACCGCCTTTACCTCATCATATAGCATGACAGGCACAATTGCCGTGTTGCCAGGAACAAGATCAAAGCCAGCAGCTTCCATCTTTTCACGGAAAAGTTTTGCATTTTCCATTGTTCTTTCTCTATAAGGATTGCCCTTTTCAAGAAGTTCTAAAACCTTGATGGTTCCACCTGCAATGGCAGGAGCAAGAGTGTTAGAGAAAAGATATGGACGAGCTCTTTGACGGAACAAGTCAATTAGTTCTTGACGGCCACTAATACAGCCACCACTTGCTCCTCCAAGGGCTTTACCAAAGGTGGTTGTTATTAAATCAACCTTTCCGGTAAGTCCATAATATTCTGCTGTACCACGGCCTGTTTTGCCAATATAGCCCGTAGAATGTGAGTCATCTACCATAACTAGGCTATCGTATTGCTCTGCAAGCTGACAAATCTTGTCAAGTTTTGCAATATCTCCGTCCATTGAGAAAACCCCGTCCGTACAGATAATTTTTCTTGGACAGTCCTTTGCTTCCTTGAGGCATTTTTCCAACTCTTCCATGTCACTGTGCTTATATCTAAATCTCTTTGCTTTACAAAGTCTAACTCCGTCAATGATAGAAGCATGGTTCAGTTCATCGCTTATAATTGCATCCTTTTCACCTAACAGAGGTTCAAAGACTGCTCCATTTGCATCAAAGCAGGAAGAAAACAAGATGGTATCATCTGTTCCAAGAAAGTTGCTAATTTTCTTCTCAAGATCCTTATGCAGTTTTTGAGTTCCACAAATAAAACGAACAGAAGAAAGACCGTAGCCCCACTGATCCATTGTTTTCTTTGCAGCTTCAATTACTTCTTTGTTATCTGCAAGACCAAGATAGTTATTTGCGCAGAAGTTTAACACATCTGAAATAGTACCATCTGGGTTTTGAACCTTAATTAGTCCACTTTGCATTGAAACAATTACCCTTTCCTTTTTTGAAAGGCCTTGTTCCTCCAAACCGTCAAGAAAAACCCTAAGCTCCTTTTTTAGTTCATTTGTCATTGGTCTCATTCCTCCTCTTTTGTCTTATTGTTTTAATCATATCCTCTGTCATTGAGGCTAAGTCATAGTCTGGATTCCAGCCCCACTCTACACGTGCAGCATAGTCTTCAAGGCAATCTGGCCAAGAATCTGCAATAGCCTGTTTTACAGGGTCTATGTCATAGCTGATGGTAAAATCTGGAATAAGGTTACGAATGTAGGCTGCCTGCTCCTCAGGACAAAAACTCATAGCTGCAATATTGAATGCGTTACGGTGACGTAGATTGTCTGGATTTGCTTCCATAACTTGAATGGCTGCCTTAACGGCATCTGGCATATAAATCATGTCTAGGTAAGTGTCACTTCTGAGAAAGCAATCATAGTGATGTTTGTCCACTGCAGCATAGTAAATATCTACAGCATAGTCTGTGGTTCCACCGCCAGGAGGGGTCATATTGCTGATGACTCCAGGAAAGCGAACACCTCGGGTATCTACATCATACTTGTGGTAGTAATAGTCACAAAGTAGCTCTCCGGCAACTTTGGAAACTCCATAGATGGATGTGGGTCTTTGGATGGTATCCTGTGGGGTGTATTGCTTTGGTGTTGTTGGCCCAAAGGCTCCAATTGAGGAAGGAGTAAAGACAGCACATTTTTCTTGACGAGCCACTTCCAAAGAGGTGATTAAACCGTTCATGTTTATATCCCAAGCTCTAAGTGGATTTTTCTCAGCAGTAGCCGAAAGTATGGCTGCCAAGTGATAAATTGTATCTATCTTGTGCTTTTGGACCACCGTTAATAGACTCTCACCATCTCTGCTATCCATTTTATAGAATGGACCGCCCTCTACAAGAGGTCTATTGACATCGTCTCTAATATCGGTAAGGACTACGTTGTCATTACCGTACTTTTTCCTCAATCCAATGGCAATCTCAGAGCCTAACTGACCAAGAGAACCAACAACCAGAATGTTCTTCACAAACGGGCCTCCACGTAATTCATTGACAGCAAATGCTGTTGATACTAGAATTGGACCATTACAAGGTGCCATACAAAGTTTAGTATATTGAACAAAATTTGATATGTCAAAAGAATAATAAGAAGGAGAAAAAGCATGGACACGCCTCCAATGATAGGAAAAAATATTCAGAAAATACGAACGGACAGGGGTCTTACTCTTAATGTTTTGTCTGATAAGTCTGGAGTTTCTAAAGCTATGCTCAGCCAGATAGAATCGGACAAAGTTAATCCTACTGTTGCTACCGTTTGGAAGATTGCAAAGGGGCTTGGTGTTGAACTAAACGAACTATTAAATATTGATGCCCAGCCAAAGCGTGTTTTCTCCGTCAATCCTAATGAAACCAAGAATTCGTCTTCCCTAGAAATGGTTGAACATGGCGTTACCATCAAGGTTCTTTCCCCACTTAACATGGTAGAAGAACTGGAGATGTACATTGTAATCCTTCCACCGGGAACAAAGCTCCCTTCAGAGCCCCACTACTCTGGAACTCAGGAATTTCTTACAATTCTAAAGGGTCAAGTGTCTGTAACGGCTGGAGAGAATTCGGCAAATCTCAAAAAGGGAGACTTCCTTGTATATCACTGTGACGTTGATCACACAATTGAGAACATTGGCAGCCAGCCTGCAGAAGTGCACATGGTTGTACGATACACTAAGAAATAATGGCAGGCATAATAGATGATTGAAAAACTCGTTGCATTTAAGAACCAGCTCAACGAACTGGATGCTAAACTTGCCAATCCAGAAATTATGAAGGATATGGCTGGCTACAAAAATCTCATGCAGGAACGTAGCAGGTTGGTTCCTATTGTAGAGGAACTTGAAAATCTTAGCTCTCTTACTGAAAAGCTCAAAGATAATGAAGCTCTTGCAAAAGAAGATGATCCTGATCTTGCTGAAATGGCAAAAGAGGAAATTCCCATCTTAAAAAGTAAGATTGAAGAATCGGAAAAACACTGCAAGATGTTATTGGTTCCACCAGATCCCATGGAAGGTAAAAACATCATCATGGAAATTAGAGCCGGTACAGGTGGTGAAGAAGCTGCCCTTTTTGCTGCCGACCTCTATAGAATGTATTCTTATTTTGCTGAATCCAGACATTGGAAGTTGGAAGAAATTAGCTCAAACATGACGGAACTTGGTGGTTATAAAGAAATCATTGTTTCAATTTCTGGAAAGGATGTTTATGGCTCTCTTAGATGGGAAAGTGGTGTTCACAGAGTTCAAAGAGTTCCAGAAACTGAAAGCGGTGGAAGAATTCATACTTCTGCTGTAACTGTTGCTGTTCTTCCTGAAGCAGAAGAAACGGAAGTTGAAATTCGCCAAGAGGATTTAAGAATTGATGTTATGAGAGCTGGAGGTCCAGGTGGACAATGTGTTAATACTACGGAAAGTGCCGTACGCATAACCCATATTCCTTCAGGCCTAGTTGTTATTTGTCAAAACCAGAAATCTCAACTTCAAAATAAAGCTGAGGCTATGAGGGTTTTGCGCTCCCGTTTGTACGACCTCGAGGCTGGAAAAAAAGCTAAAGAAAGAGCTGAAGAACGTAAAAGTCAGGTTGGAAGCGGTGACCGTAGTGAAAGAATTAGAACGTATAACTTCCCACAGAACCGTCTTACTGACCACCGAATAAACCTCACTCTTTACAAGTTAGATCTTATTATGGAAGGTCATCTTGATGAGGTGGTTGAAGCTCTGAAGATTGCAGCTGGAGAGGAAGCCTTAAAGGACGCACAGTAATGCAAGAAGGCTTAATGACCTTAGATGAGCTCTATAAAAAATGCATTAAGCTAATTGCTAACTCTAGTGAGACCCCTGCTCTGGATGCTAGAATAATAGCCCAAAACGTACTCAATATTGAATTAAATGAGTTTATACTTCATTCTCAGGACATTGTTAGCCTCAATGACGCCCAAAGAATTTTAGACTTAATTAAGCAAAGAGCCCAAGGTGTACCTGTTGCTTATATTACCAGTCAGCGTGGTTTTTACGAAGAGGTTTTCACGGTAAATCAGCACACTTTAATTCCTAGAGCAGATACAGAGATTCTTGTAGAATTGGCCATTGAGCTAGGAC
>CAVKHB010000098.1:3055-5634 GCA_963656005.1 Coriobacteriaceae bacterium | reverse complement strand
TCTCTCCTTCCTTCTCTTTTTCAAGGACCACCATAGCAATGGCCAAAGGATTTTCATGGGTAATTGAAAGGTGAATTGCCTCATGTGGTGCGTTGTCTAACGTCACTCCACTAAGGCCAACGGAAGGTCTTCCTTCAGAATCTTTTTCAACAAAAATATCGTGTGGAACTATAGTCTCACAAAAGCCTGTCCCTCTGGCCTTGGCATAGGCTTCTTTTACAGCAAAACGAGAAGCGAGAAATTGAGCTTTGATATCTTCGTGAGCCTTTTCTAAGAGAGCATATTCTTCTAGTTCACGCTCATTGTAAACCTTCTCAAGAAAATGCCTATCCAGCTTCTTTACTCGCTCAAGAGATACTGCATCAATTCCAATCCCGCTAATCACAAAGCCCTCCACTCTTCTGGCCATTTAACCTTTAATTATCCAAAGTAAAATAAACTTTTATTTGCGATGGTTTTGTTGAAATGGATAGTGTTGAGAAGTCCAAGACACTGTCTTGCCCTCCCATGTCTATTTGAACGGCAGCAAGAGAGACCCCCTCTTGGCTAACCTTAGAAAAATCTACTGTAAGCGTCACTTTTGAGGGATCAATCATATAGACTTGGTCTTTTTTTCCTGTAATCACAAGCTCTGCAGAGGTTGGAACAATACTTTCAGCCTTGTAGCCCTCTGGCATAACCACATTAAGAGGTAGGCTGACCGTTCTAGTTTCCTGAAGAACAAGACCAAGGAAGAAATACATAAAAACGGCAAGAAGGAAACACAAGAGCTTTATCTGCCAGTTGTAGAATATTCTTTGAAACGATTTATTCCTACTCATTTTAGTTTTCCTCCTTACTTGCTTCTCTGCTGTCTTCCACCGCTACCGACTGAACATCAAGATAATTGAACAGGGCTATAAGCATGCTCTTAATTTCATCGCGGGTGAGGTCATAATAAAGATTTCCGTTGCAAGCCAGTGAGATGGCTCCAGTTTCTTCTGAGACAACAATTACAGCTGCATCCGATTCCTCTGCCATTCCCAAAGCAGCACGGTGTCTTGTACCAAAAGACGCACGGATATCGGTCTGGACAGATAGGGGCAAGTAACAGCCTGCTGCTATGATTTTAGAGCCCTGGATAATCATGGCGCCATCATGCAGTGGGGTGTCGTGGTCAAAAACGGTGACAATTAAGGCGCTGGAGATATCGGCGTTCATCTTGGTGCCGCTATCTATGATGTTTTTCAGACCGAGTTTGCGGGGGAAAACAATCAAGGCGCCCCTCTTGACCTGCACGAGGCGTTGGCAAGCATTAAGAATCATGTCAAGTTGCTCGGAGGAAGTTTGCACACCACCAATTCTGAAAAAGCGTGCACGTCGGCTGACGCCTGGGGTGAAGGTTCTTCTTAGTTCTGGCTGGTAAAGCACGCACAAGAAAACTGCAGCTGGCACAGCCATTAGCTTCATTAAGCCTTCAATAACCTCTAGTTTCAAGACGCTACAGAAAACGTAGATAAACAGGTAAATCAAGATTGACAGTATGAAGCTCGTGGCTCTGTTTTGAGCAAGAGAAACATACATTGTGTAGAAGAACACCGTCATTACAAGGATTTGAACAATAGCTCTTACTATCTCCAAAGGGGTTGTTGGCACCATCCTTACTCCTCCGTCCAATTCAAAGTTCTTTCAACTGCCTTGTTCCAGAACTTTACTTTGGCCTCTCTGTCTTCTTTAGACATTGTAGGCTCCCATCTCTTTTCTTCTTTCCATTGGTTGGCAAGTTCATTTAGGTCATGGTAAATGCCAACGGACAAGCCAGCAGCGTAGGCGGCTCCAAGAGCAGTGGTTTCTATAACAGCTGGTCTTATGACTGGAATTCCAAGAATATCGGATTGGAATTTCATCAAAGGCTTACTGTTTGTAAGACCACCGTCCACCTTTAGCTCACGCATCTTAATATGGCTATCTGCTTCAATGGCTTTGAAAATATCGTTAGCTTGGAAGGCAGTAGATTCCAAAGCTGCTCTGCAAATATGATTTCTGTCACTGTAGCCAGTAAGACCTGCAATAACACCGCGGGCGTCACTTCTCCAGTAAGGGGCAAAAAGTCCTGCAAAAGCTGGAACAATATAAACACCACCACAGTCATCAACCTTTTCTGCAAAGGCATCCAATTCCTGTGCGCTGGAAACCATTTTAAGATTATCTCTAATCCACTGAACCAAGGAACCGGCAACAGCTATTGAGCCTTCAAGGGCGTATACTGGCTCTTCTCCCTCTTTTTTATAGGCAACTGTAGAAACTAGGCCATTGTTTGAATAACAAAGGTTCTTTCCAGTGTTAACCAAAAGGAAACAACCTGTACCATAAGTACACTTTCCAAGCCCCTGGGAAAAACAAGCCTGACCAAATAAAGCGGCCTGCTGGTCTCCTAAAATTCCACAAACGGGAACCTCTCCTTGGAAAGGACCATTGGCAGTAGTAAGCCCATAAATTCTTCCAGTTGACGGAACAATTTGAGGCAAAGCCTTCTTTGGGATGTTAAAAATTGCCAGTAGCTCGTCATCCCATTGAAGGGTTTTAATATTCATAAGCAT
>CAVKHB010000098.1:0-3045 GCA_963656005.1 Coriobacteriaceae bacterium | reverse complement strand
TGTAACGAGAAGCATTTGTTACATCTGTGATAAAGCATTTTCTGCCAGTAAGGTTCCACGTAAGCCAGGTATCGATAGTGCCAAAAACGGCATCTCCATTTTCAGCTGCAGCCCTCAAACCCTTAACATTATCCAAAAGCCATGCAATCTTGGAGGCAGCAAAATAAGGAGAAAACAAAAGGCCACATTTTTTCTTCAGCCAGTTCTCATCACATTTTGCCTTAATTTGGTTGATTAAGTCCGCCCCTCTAAGATCCTGCCAGACAATGGCATTGTACCAGACCTTTCCAGTCTTTGGGTTCCACGCAATGACGGTCTCTCTCTGGTTTGTAATCCCAATGCCGGCAACCTCCTCTGCGCTGGCATCTGCCATTCTCAAAGTCTTCACTATGGTCTCAGTGGTATTATCCCAAATTTCATAAGGGTCATGTTCAACCCAACCCGGTTTTGGGAATATTTGCACATGCTCAATTTGGTGCGACGCACAAATCTTTCCACTTTCATCAAAGAGAATGAATCTGGTACTTGTAGTACCTTGGTCTATAGCTCCTAAATACTTCAAAAGATGGCCTCCAGAGGTTTTCCCAACCCCTCCAATTTCCCACATTATATATCAAACAGAACATGAAGTCATTATTTAATAGACAGCCTAACAGGTAGCTTAATAGACTTCTTAACAGGCATCTTAAATAGGCAGCTTCACGTACTCCGCAAACTCCACTTTTGGCTCCTGACTTTGCAACACTTCCTGCCCACAAACGGTCACCTTCACCAGCTGTTTCTCTGCCCTCTTGCGAATCTTCTTCGCCACCGCTATCAAATCCTCTCTAGTAATGGTCTTCAGAATCCCCATGCGCTTAACATGCTTGCGCCAACTCGTCCTCCCCAACACCATCTTATAGGCAATTTGACATAGCATCTGTGGATACGGCAGCAAGATATCTCTACTCAACGCCGATACAATCCCATACTCAATCTCCTCGTCGCTGAAAGAGCTCTCCAAAGCCTCCAAAAACGCCTCATAAGTCTTCTCAATGCACGGGTCTCTATAGGACGAAAACATCATCATCCCCTCCAGCTCATCAAAGCTACACGCCACCCCGTAAGCGCCATTTTTCCCCCGCACCGTATTCCACAAATAGCCCGATGTCACTAGGTCTCCCAACAAGCTAGAGGCAACACATTCGCGCTTTGTAAGCCTTTCTAACCCAATAGCAATGGCATTAAAAGCCGGCCCCGATGTCACTTCAAAACACCTACTCAACTTGACGTTTTCCTGGACTTGCTTCTGGTAATTATCATAATAATTAGAAATCCTTACCAACTTGCCTTCTGGATACTTATTTATATGCTGCAAAACAAGTTGAGAACATTCATCCGTAGGCTCTTCACAGCCTATATGCACGAACAAAGCCTTCTGGGTAAAGATTTTTTTGTATAGCTTAGTAAGCCTTACTGACAAAGCCTTCATAGCCTTTGGACTTGCATCAACTTGCTTCTTTAATTCTTCCACATAAAACCATCTTGAAGTACCCATGGAAATCTCACTTTCCCTTGCCGTAGCAGATAGTGTACTTGCAGCGCTAAGAGAAGCATAAGAACTTGCATTATACGTGTAATTATTCTTGTAATCCGTCAAAATATCGGTAAGAACCGCTTTAATCTTTGAGCAATCCTCAAGATCCGCCTCAAAAAGAATCTCATCAATTAAATCTAGGGCCTTAGGTAGTTCCGAGCGCAAAAGTTTCGTCTTCAAAAGTACACCACTGAGCGGCTTAAAACTATCAACTGTTCTACCGCTATCTAGGTTAATTGTGAAACTTCCCGTAGTCATTTTTAAAGCTGTTCCCAGTTCAGAAAAGCTATGTTTTGAAGTCCCACACATGTTAAGCAGTCTAGCCAAAATTGGTAAAAGCTTGTGCTCTTCTTCGTTGAGATTCCTAACATCAAAATAGTATTTAAGAATGACAATTGACCTAGTAAATAAAGGCAAAACATAAAGCTTAGCCCCATTTTCAGATTCATAAAACTTATGCTTAAAATTTGGAGAAGAAGGAACAATATCATCCCTAGTAATATGCCCAATTGTAGCTATGGCCTCTGGGGAATCCGGTGTATTTATAAAAGCTTCAAAAGCATGTTTTTCCTCAAGCGAAGGAATAGGCATTTGACTAACAATTTGAGATTCTCTCTCCCTAGCCTTCTCTTGGAAATTTGGGTCATAAACCGTGCTAAATAAAACTCTTTTAGGATTATCCAAAAGATTCTTTTGCATCCAATCTTCAAGATAATGCCCACTATCCATCAGCTTTTTAAAGCGTTCTAATCTTTGAAAATCTCTAATTCCCTCTTCAGGAGTCTTACCTCTGAGCCAAGTTCTAGCAGCCTTTAAGCAAGTTCCAAGCCCAAAAGGAATGGAGCCTTCAGGTATTTCTTGCAATTTATACTCATTTCTCTTAACCGCAGCAGCCACCATGTCTTTTGGAAGCCCTTCTTTCACAAACTTGGTAAGAGTTTGCAATAAAAAAGCCTCAATTTCTTTTTCTTTCCCTGGTTTTGCCCCAGTAAAGCCCACAGTAAACGTTAAAACAGGGCAATCCGGGTTAGTGCCACTCATAGGATTCAAGTCTTCCCCTAAATCCGATTCAATTATTGCCTTATAAAGAGGAGCACCAGGGTTTCCAAGAAGGATGTCCACAATAATAGAAAGAGTCAAAACCTCTAGAGGATCACTTGAAGGCGTTGTCAGCCAACTAAGCACAACGCTTGAAGCTTCTTGAGAAGGACAAAAAGCCACTTTTTGCATTATTTTCAATTGTGGTTGCAGATAGTTTTCCGACTTAGGAATAAAATTTTCCCCTTTTTCTGCTTTTTTGAGGTATCTTTCCTCCAACTTATCTAAAGACTCTTTAGTGTCAAAATCTCCAAATAAAAACAATTTACAATTAGTTGGACTGTACCACTTTCTGTATCTGGCAAGATATTCTTCATAGCTTAGGGTAATTATTGCCTGCGGTTCTCCCCCTGCAACATATTGATATGACG
>CAVKHB010000097.1:0-5657 GCA_963656005.1 Coriobacteriaceae bacterium | reverse complement strand
GTTTTAATAAGACTGCGATTCAACCATGCTTTAAATTCGCTGGCAGTAGTCTTTTGGCACTTACCAAAATCAATATGAATTACAGGATATTCTTTCCAATCATAGTCAGTCGAGTCTATATATAGACCTTTAAATAAACTACGGTGTCCTCTGAAGATTTCTTCTAGAGTATTAACCGTCAGGGTTTTACCAAACCTACGTGGACGTGCACAGAAATAATAAGTCCCACCGTCTGTTAGAAGATTATATAAATACCTTGTCTTATCAACGTAAACATTGTCTTCTGTAATGAGCTTTTCAAAGGTTGGATTGCCAATATCTATTTTCTTCATATTTTCTGTGCAACCTCGTTCTCTATTTCACACTCCCATTTATCTCGTCTGGGCTTTTGTAGGTGGGCACCACTTCTCTAAGCAGTGCTTTCACTTGCTCATTAGACAGGTTTTCGCGCTCAATAGAAGCAAGCTTATCCAGCTTCTTCTGAATCTCCGCTGCCTCCAACGGCTCGTCTTTCTCTATGAAAATAAGGTTGTTTTCTGTCTTGGTGAGGGTCTCACTATCAATGAGAAGCTCCTCATAGAGCTTTTCTCCAGGGCGCAGGCCAACCTCCACAATCTCTACATTTGAGGCGCCGCTAAGCCTAATCATATTCTGCGCTAGGTCGTAAATCTTCACCGGCTCACCCATATTTAGCACAAAGAGCTCGCCATTTTTAGCCATTTGCCCACTTTGAAGAACTAGCTGACTTGCCTCAGGGATGGTCATAAAATATCGGGTTATACGCTTGTCCGTAATGGTCACAGGACCACCGTTGGCTATCTGGCGCTTAAAAAGCGGAATAACCGAGCCAGCGCTTCCCAGCACGTTCCCAAAACGCGTGCACGAATACACAGCCCTCCCCTCGCGCGACGCACTGAGCACCATCATCTCGCACAGGCGCTTGGTTGCCCCCATCACGTTGGTAGGATTGACGGCCTTATCCGTGCTCACCATCATAAACCTAGCCGCGCCATATTCCTCGGTCAAGTCAATTAAATTCTTGCACCCAAAGACATTATTCTCTATAGCCTCCTGCGCATCATCCTCCATGAGAGGGACATGCTTGTGGGCAGCTGCATTAATAATTACCTCAGGCCGATATTTCTCAAAAGTCCTTCTCAGACCTTCTTTATTTGTGATGGAACAAATCTCCACGTGGAAGTCCAAGTCCTTACCGTACAACATCTTAAGCTCTTGTTGCAGGTCGTAGGCCGTGTTCTCGTAGATATCCAAAACAATCAGCGTCTTAGGGCCATAAGAAGCCAGCTGACGGCAAAGCTCACTACCAATAGAGCCCGCGCCACCGGTGACCAAAATCACCTTGTCCTTGTAATACTCCTTAACCTTGTCAGATTGCATCACAATTGGTTTACGGAAAAGCAAATCCTCAATCTGGACATCCCTCAAAAACCCCTTATTAGACGCGTTCTGAACGTTGGCAATGACATCGTAATGCTTAACCTTGATGCCATTTTTGGTGTACTTTTCGTACGCCTCCTGCAGCTTCTCCTGATTGATATCTCGGATTGCAACAATTATCTCCTGCACCCCGTAATCCGATATCAATCGCGCCGGTGTTGCCTCCTCATAAGAAAGCACCCTGACACCATTGAGAAGTCTACCCAGCTTGGCCTGATCTTCATCAATGAAGCACCTAACTTCATAAGCATATTGCTTGTTTACGTAGATATCTTCATACAGCGTAAAGCCCAAATTGCCCGCGCCATAGATGGCAACCTTAATGGTATTGCACTCGGCCTTGCGGTTGTTAGAAATACCGGCAAAAAATGCAAGCAAAAACGACAAAAACTTACCCCAAGAGGTACTAGGCGTTGCGCACTTGTAGCAATAGCGGTAGGCCATACGCATGGCAAGAGCCCCTAAAAGGTTCATCATTACCAAAGCGAGCATGCGAACAAAAGTGATTTGTGCAATGTCCAACAGCCGCGCGGCAACAAAATAAATGAAAAAAGCCGCCGCATCGCTTACCATGAGCCTCATGTAGGTCTGAACACCACCGTAGCGCCAAATAGCCTGATAAATACCAAAGGCCATCCTGCAACCTATGATGGCCACAGCAGACAGTGCCACATGAGCTAAGGCATCTTCCATAGAAAGGCGCCCGCCGCCCCCGTAAAGGAAAAGCAAAAGGAAGTCAATGACTGCCAAAATAATGATGTCGTAAAGAATTAGTAACCACTTATTGTTGCTAGTTTTTCTCTTACCCATAGGAGCTACCCTTGAGAAAACATTGGCCTTGCACATAAAGACGCCGCACGAAAACCTCGCGCGCAAAAAAAAAGAAGTGAAACTTAGTGCCCTGCATGCGCCTACAACGTCATTGCAGTTCTGCCAAGTCATGTGCAAACCTTGCAACCAAAGCAAGCGCGAGACTACTATCCCCCCCCCCCCACTCTGTGTCGCATTATGCCCATTATACCACAGAATACACAAAAGTGTACACCTTTCGTTAAATGGCTGGAGCTTAAGTTGGAAAACCAACATACACCATAGATGGCCACATCAAAAACTAGCTTTGCAATAGCTAGCGCAAAACTAGCTTTCCTCCGGGAAGTGAATCATGTGGTTTCCACCGGCAATACTAGTATAATCCAGCGTCCTCAGCCCCAGAAATTCAATCATCCCTTGGGGCGTGAGGTCATAATTTTCATACAGCGCCTTGCTCTCTTCAAAGCGCACGCCATCCTCATCCACCCCAACTGCACAGGCCGATACCGGTAAACTCTTCCCAATAGCATAGGCAAGTTGCACAGTACAAGTATCCAACCCATACTTCTTAACAAGGTCAACAGCAATCCTACGAGCCATATAAGCAGCACTACGGTCTACCTTAGTAGGATCCTTTCCGCTGAAGGAACCTCCGCCCACAGGAGCGTAGCCACCATACTGGTCACAGACAATTTTTCGCCCAGTAAGACCACAGTCTGCCTCAGGCCCACCAATGGTCCAAATCCCAGCAGGATTGAGTAAAAGTTGGCCCTCAAGTGCTTCTGGGGCCATTGTTTTAAGCAAATTCCTCAAATAAGCCTGAACCTCTTCAAGGGAATACCCTTCCTTGTGACAGACAGAAATAAGCACAGTATCAAGGGGCTTAACATAGCCCTTAGCACTCAAATCTGTGGTGACTTGAGTCTTGGCATCGCCCTTTAATATAGAGGAAGGATTGTTAGCTATATCCGCTTCAATAGCCTTGATGATGCGAATTGCAAGCTCTTGGCCGTATGGCAAGTGATAACGGCCACCGCTACAGGCATAGCCAAACATCATGCCTTGGTCGCCGGCGCCAAGGGTTGCACAGGAGTTCACCGCCGCCTCAATTTGCACAGACTGTGCCGATACCAAATCAATGACCGTATCAATTTGATAGCCTAAAGAGCGTGCAACACGTTGAATTATGGCCTTATGGTCCTCTTTTGAGCACTCGCCGCGTGAAGTAATCTCGCCACCCAAGACCACGGTGTGATCCTTAACAAGACACTCACAAGCCACGTGAGAATACGGATCTAGTGAGAGATAATGAGTGAGAATTGCATCTGAAATTTGATCTGCAAACTTGTCTGGATGGTATTTGCTTACCATCTCTGTAGAAAACAATGCCATGTTTTCCCTCCTTTAGCTATTTCTTAGACGGAGCAAGTAGAGCCTAAATCCCGTCAGAGATAAAATCTAACCCTCAAACCGTAGGCCAAAAGCGCAGGTCTAAGGGCGTAAAAAAAGCAGCAGACGAGGATCGAACTCGCGTAGGCCACCTTGGCAAGGTGGTGCGTAACCACTACGCTACTGCTGCATGACGGATTGTTTATAGCATTTTTGAGAAAGTTAGGCAATAGGGTAGTAGAATTATTTCCCAATTTTCTATATATTATTACGGCAACATTTTGGAAATATTGAGAGGAATAAAATGGAAATCAAGAAACTTGAGAACTCTTCAGTTGAGCTTACGCTAACGCTTGAAGCAAAGAAAATTGAAGAAGAATATAGCAAGCAACTTAACGATTATGCAAAAAAGCTTACAATGAAAGGCTTTAGACCAGGCAAAGCCCCAGTATCGCTTATTGAAAATAAGTATGGAGATGCAATCCGCGAAGAAGTAACCTTCAAGCTCATGGAAGAGAATCTCAAGGATTCTTACAAAGATATGGACGAAAAAGTCCGCCCACTTCCCTACTGCACACCAGTTTTGCAGAATGAAGAGGCACTTTTACCCTTCAAGCCAAACACAGACATCACCTACAGCGTAGTCTATGACGTGCTTCCAGAAGTCACTCTTCCACAGTACACCGGACTTGAGATTGAATGCCCACAAGTCAAGGTCACAGACGAGCAAGTCAACGAAGAAATTGAAAAGCTCAGACAGCAGAACGCCATGGTCATCTCCAAAAACGGCGCCATTGAAGAAGGCGATATTGTCACCATGGACTATGCAGAGCTGGACGCAGACGGCAACCCAATAGACGCCACCAAGCGTGATGACTTCACCTTCACAGTAGGCAGCTCATACAACTTCTATAAGCTAGATTCCGATATCATCGGCCTTAAAAAAGGTGATGAAAAGGTTATTGAAAAGACTTATGACGATGCCAGTGGCATGGGTACAGACTACTTGGGCAAGACAGTGAAAATCCAAGTGACCATCAAGGAAGTCAAAGTCAGAGAGCTCCCAGATGTAGATGACGAGTTCGCACAGGACGTCAAGGAAGAGTACAATACCGTTCAAGACCTCAAGGATGCAACCAGAAAGAACCTTGAAAAGCAGGCTGAAGAAGAAAATAGCGCAGTTAAGCTTGAATGCGCCGTCAACGCCGTCCTTGCAAAGACAGAAATCTCTCTTCCAAAGAGCATGATTGAAGCCGAGCTAGAGCAAGAGTGGAATGACTTTGTGAAGAGATTCGGTGGTGTTCCAGAAGCAGAAATTGTCAAATATCTGTCAGCCAACGGCGGCGGAAAAGAGCAGTTCCTGGACACCAGAAGAGCTTCCGTAGAGCACACCCTGAAGAGCCAGCTGATTCTTGAAGAAATCAAGAAAGACCAGAAACTTGCCGCTTCTGAAGAAGAAATTGACGCAGAGCTGAAGAAGTTTGACGCAAAGCTTGAAAAGGACAACCCAAACTACGACGTCTACAAAATGTATGCAGAAGACAGCGTAATGTTTGAGAAGGCAAAGAATTATCTTCTTGAAAACAACACCTTCAAGGCAGTAGAGCCAAAGGCTGCTGAGGCTGCATCTGACGGGGCTGCTGAGGCTGGCGCTGCATCTGAAAAGACAGAGTAAATATAAAGGTAAATATAAAGAGGTTTTGTAGAATGAGATCCATGTTAGACCCAGCATCGTACCTAGTTCCAACCGTAGTAGAAAGCAGTGGAGTCAATGAGAGAGCCTACGATATTTACAGCAGGCTCCTCAAAGAACGCATCATCTTCTTGGATGGAGAAATCGATGACGGCAAAGCAGATCTCGTAGTGGCGCAGCTGTTATTCCTTGAGTCGGAGGACCCAAAGAAGGACATCAACCTTTACATAAATTCGCCCGGCGGAAGTGTAACAGCAGGCCTTGCAATCTACGACACCATCCAGTACATAAAACCAGATGTCTCCAC